>CAZCKI010000026.1:0-14099 GCA_964498815.1 uncultured Burkholderiales bacterium | reverse complement strand
TCATCATCGCCAGAATGGCGATGATGGCGATGACGATCACCATTTCGATAATGGTGAAGCCGCGCTTCGGGATGGAATGTTTTACCACGATGTCCGCCCCGGCTAATTCAATGCAACGACGGCAGCTGCGCATGCGGCCCCCGCCTCTTCGCGATTGGTAATCGTTACGCCGAGGTCACGCAGCAAACCATCGTGCAGCGTATAACGCCAGCCGTGCACGGTCAGCGGCTGGCCGCGCTCCCAGGCGTCGCGCACGATGGTGGTCTGGCAGACGTTGGCGACCTGCTCGATCACGTTCAGCTCGCACAGGGTATCGACCCTGCGCTCGACCGGCAGGCCCATCAGCTTCGCAAGGTGCTTGTCGCGCACATCGTGGACGTGATGCAGCCAGTTGTCGACCAAGCCGACCCGATCGCCGTACCAGGCGGCGCGCACGCCGCCGCAACCCAGGTGGCCGCAGACGATGATGTGGCGGATCTTCAGCACATCGACCGCGTACTGGATCACCGACAGGCAATTGAGATCGGTATGCACCACCACATTGGCAATATTGCGATGAACGAATACTTCACCCGGCAGGAGGCCGACGATTTCGTTGGCCGGAACGCGGCTATCGGAACAGCCGATCCACAGGTATTGCGGCGCCTGCTGTTTGGCAAGATCGCCGAAGAAGGACGGGTTGTCGCGCCGGACTTTTTCGGCCCAGGCGCGATTATTGTCGAACAGGCGCGAGAGAGTTTTCATACTGCGAATTATTTCTCGGAATTTGGTGTCAAGCGGGCGATTCGCGCTTCAATGTGACTGATTTTCTTCTCCTGTGTCTTCTTGTCGTGCCGGCTATTGAGCACTTCTTCGCGTGCCTTCTGTAGTGCTTCTACCGCAAGTTCAACTTGCCCGGATTCCTGATAACAGATGCCGAGAGCGTTGTAACTATTTTCCAATTCGAAATTATCGGCAATTTTTTGACGGAAATACGCAATGGACTTAACCGAGCTTTGTCGGAATATCTTGCACGAGGCGTCAAAATAGGGGAACGCCAATGCAACTCTGAGCGCGTCGTTCAGTTTGTGCCGTTTGTAATAGCCGGCGACGGCCGCTTCCAGTGAAGCATTCCATATTCGCTCCTGCCGGAAATGCCAATTCAATAAATCTTCCGCTGCCATCGTTTCTACTAGTTTCGCATACAAGGACGTGTGAAACGCCGTTGCGCGTACATAGGGGTCCAATAATCCGACCAGCTGGTTGGCCTCGTTGGCATCATTGACGCTCTTCGCGATCGATGACGCCGTTTGTTCGTTTGGTCGTATACCAAGGCCACCCATTTCTATCAACAAAGCCTTCGCCTTGGCAAAATCTGGGGCAAGATCGATGAGCGAAGTGTAGGTGACTACATCGGGCCGCACGCCCGCCGCCTTCATCTCTGGCGTCTTCATCTCCGCCAGCCACTCTTCCGCCACTTTGAGATCGGGCGAGAGGTTGATGAGGATATTAAACGTAAATACATCAGGCTTCTGGTGGTATTTTCTCGATAACTCGAGCCACCCCAATGCATCCTGGTAATTTCTGGTTCGAGACATCATCGCATTGAAGAGTTTCACCGCAATGGGGATGCCCTTTCGAACCATTGCGCGCAATACGGCTTCACGCTGGTCCTTGCTCACGCTCGCGCCCAGCAGTGTGACGAACACTGAAGGCAGCGAGGCGACGTCACGCAAATCGGGCAATTCACTTTCGATCACGGCAACGGCCTTATCGACCGTGTCCTTCGCCATAGCGGCCTGGCCAATGAGCGACAAGAGGGTAATATAGGGCGCGTAATCGGTCGCACTTTGAGTATTCTGAATTGAGTCCTTTAGGCTGGCGCGCAAAACGCCTACCGCGAACATTGCGATAGTCTCTTCGCGTTTTCGCGGCTTTCGGTCCTCCGGCAGTTTGTCGATGTCCACCACTCGACAATCGAAATCCCTGCGAATTCTCTGTTGAATCGTCGCGTCGATCAGCAATTCATTTTCGCCGCCGCATGGCAATATTCTTGAAGCGATTCTCGCACTATCGCCGACCCAGTCAATACTACCGTTCGGCAAAGTCATTTGCTCATCGTAGCCGGTGCCAATAGCCATGCGTAGCGGCGGTATATCCCGGGTGCTGGCAAGAATCTTTGCTGCAACGTCGCTTTGAAAATTGTGTCCGAGGCACTTTGCTAGCGCTACCACATTGCGAATCTTGGTGGCACTCGGCTGAAATACAATCCAGCCGTCGCCGGTAAATTTGACAGTGGAATCGTCCAGGTTGAACTGCGACAAATAAGGCCAAAGCTGCTCTACCAGCGCACGATTGAACCGCCGAAATCGAATGGCGTCCAGCGCCAGGCCTGTTTGGGTCGAGCCAATCAGGTCCACTATCAGCGTGACCACCAATTGATCGTTAGCCATGCTTTAGCCGAATGTCGATTGTCTGGTCGCCCGTGCGCCGCGTAGCGCAATGCGGCTCAGTATCTCGCATTGCCCGGCGTGCGTGGGAATGGAATCACGTCGCGCACATTCGACAGGCCCGTCACATACGAAACGGTACGCTCGAAGCCCAGGCCAAAGCCGGCGTGAGGCACGGTTCCGTAGCGGCGCAGATCGCGGTACCAGCCATAGTGGGCCGGATCGAGGCCGCATTCGATCATGCGGCTGTCCAGCACTTCCAGCCGTTCCTCGCGCTGCGAGCCACCGATGATTTCGCCGATGCCGGGCGCCAGCACATCCATGGCGGCAACCGTCCTGCCGTCATCGTTGAGGCGCATATAGAAGGCCTTAATCTCCTTGGGATAGTTCATCAGGATCAGCGGTCCGTTGACGTGCTTCTCGGCCAGATAGCGCTCGTGCTCGCTTTGCAGATCGATGCCCCACTTCACCGGGAACTCAAATTTTTCCTTGGCGGTCTCGAGAATCTTGATCGCATCGGTGTAATCCATGCGCACGAAGGGTTTGTCGACGATGGCCTGCAGTTTCGCCACCAGCCCCTTTTCGATGCGCTCGTCGAAGAACGCCATATCGTCAGCGCGCTCCGCGAGCACGGTTTTCAGCACGTATTTCAACATCGCTTCCGCCAGCGTCGCATCGTCACTCAGATCGGCGAAGGCGATCTCCGGTTCGATCATCCAGAATTCGGCGAGGTGACGCGAGGTATTGGAGTTCTCGGCGCGAAAAGTCGGGCCGAAGGTGTAAACCTTGGAGAGCGCCATGCAATAGGTTTCGACGTTCAACTGTCCCGACACCGTCAGGAAGGCTTCGCGTCCGAAAAAATCCTGTGAAAAATCGATCTTGCCGTCCGGTGTTTTCGGCAGATTCATCATGTCCAGCGTCGACACCCGGAACAGCTCGCCCGCGCCTTCGGCGTCGCTGGCCGTGATGATGGGTGTATTCACCCACAGGAAACCGTGCTCGTGGAAAAAGCGGTGGATCGCCGAGGCGATGGTGTGTCGCACACGGGTCGCCGCGCCGATCACATTGGTGCGAGAGCGCAGGTGCGCGACTTCGCGCAGGAACTCCATGGTGTGCGGCTTGGGCGTGATCGGGTAGGTGTCGGGGTCGTCCACCCAGCCGACCACCTTGATAGCGGTCGCCTGCATTTCGAACGGCTGGCCCTTGGCGGGCGACGGTACGATCAACCCGGTCGCTTCCACCGCGCAACCGGCCGTGAGTTTTTGCACTTCGCTCTCGTAATTAGCCAGCGTATTGGGCGCCACCACCTGCACCGGGTGGAAGCAGGAACCGTCGGACACGGCGACAAAGGAGATGCCGGCCTTGGAATCGCGGCGGGTTTTCACCCAGCCTTTGAGGGTGACGGGGGTATCGGGCGCGGCGCGGCCGGACAGGATATCGATGCAGGAATGAGCGGTCATGGAAACAGGGATTTACGTCGCAAAGACGCAAATTTTACCCTGTTCGCCGCCCTGTTCCGCCCCTCCCCCTCCATTCCCCCCTCCGCAGATACGGAGGGGTGCGTGGGAATCAGCAGGATGTCAGGAAGAAGCGCGCCGCCGCCGGCGAGAAGTAGCGGCAGCCGGTGCCGCCCATCTGGATCTTGTGCGGGCTGCCCGCAGCATTGCTGGTGACCGAGACTACACCCGAGCGGGCGCCGATCGCGCGCGGCGTGAACGCGATACCCAGGTTGCACTGACCGCCGGCCGCCACGCTGGTCCCGCAAGCGGAAGCAACGGTGAAATCCGCATTGCCGGTTTCCGTGACGCTTTGAATCAACAAGGGCGCGGTGCCGATATTGCTGAGCGTGACGCCCTGGGTCGCGAAGCTGCCGTAGATCACGTTGCCGAAGCCCAGCAGCGTCGCACTCAACCGGACCACCGGTGCCGGCACCGGCACGCCATTGCCACTCAGCGCGACAGTTGCCGTCGGTGTATTGGCGGCATCGGACACGATCGTCAGTTGCGCCGATTGCGCACCCAGCGCGGTCGGCGAGAATCTCGCCAACAGGCTGCAGTTCGAACCGGCCGTCAGCGTCGTCACGCAATTGCCGGTTACGCTGAACTGGCTCGCATTGGTGCCACTCAGCGTGATGCCTGAAATGGCCATCGTCGCGGTGCCGGTGTTGGCGATGTTGACCGCCTGCGTTACGGATTGCGTGCCGATGATCTGGTTGCCAAAGGTGATGGACGCCGGCACGGAGATCAGCGGCTGCGGACGCGGCGTGCCGTTGCCGGTCAATATCACAGTTCCCGGCGAGCCGGCAGCGTTGTGCACGATGACGATGCTGCCGTTTTGCGCGCCGGTTGCCAGGGGCGCCAACACCACCGATACGTGGCAGGACGCCGCCGGCGCCAGCGTCGCGCCGCAACTGGGCACCAGGACGCCCGAGGCCGGACTGCTGACGCGCAGGAAACCGGAACCGCTTACCGTGATGCTGGTGAAGGCGAGCGTTGCCTGGCCGCTATTGGTCAGTATCACGCTCTGCGCCGCGCCTGATGAACCGACCGCCTGATTGCCGAAGGCAAGCGTGGAAGGTGCAAACGCGAGTGTTGGTACCAGCTGCGGTGTGCCGTTACCGGTCACCGGAACACTTTGCGTCGTGCCATTGGTCGCATTGCTCACCACCACGACCGCCGAGTTTTGCACGCCCTGCGTGAGCGGCGAGAAATCGACGTCGATGGTGCAGGAGGCACCGACCGCCACCGATGACGGCGTCAACGGACAATTGGTAGAGAACGCGAAGTCGCCTGCAAGCGTAATCGAACTGATCACCAGGGCCGCGTTGCCGCTGTTGGTTACCGTCACCGTTTGCGCGGCACTGGTGCCGCCCACCGCCTGTGCGCCGAGGTTGAGGCCGTTCGGGGCGAAGGTGATGGCGGGGGCATTCGGCGAAGTGACCGTCAGCGTGGCGCTGGCTGCCGCCGTATTCGCGCCATTCGAACTGGTCAGCGCACCCACCGGCAGCGTGAGGTTGTAATTGCCGGGTGTGTTGCTGGTGACATTGACCGTCACCGTGCAGGCGCCGAGCGCCGGTATGGTCATGCCGGTGGCCGCCGCTTGGGTCGCGTTCACGCCGGTCAGCAAACCGCCGCAAGTGGTCGCCGGCGGCGGACTGGCCGCCGTGATCACGTTGGCCGGATACACCAATGTGAACGCAGTCGCCGTTGCCGGCGCATTGGTGCCGTTGGTGAAGGTGAACTTCAAGGCCGAGGGTGCGCCGGCGACAATCGAGGCGGGCGTCAAGGTGAGGGCCGCCGTAGGCGGTGCCGCAGTCACGGTCAGCGTGAAGTTGATCGGCGCGGGATTCGAGTACGCCACCGGACCCGTCGAGGTAAACCCGCCTGCCGGAATCGTGAACGTGTAGATGCCCGGTGAAGATGGCACCGTGACTTGCGCAAGCATCATGCTGCAAGTGATCGATCCCGACCCGACGCTGCCGATGAACCCGGCGCCGGCGCTCAATACGGTGGTGCCTGCGGCATACCCGGTCACGGTCGCACTGCAACCCGCTTGCGGGAAACCGCCGGCCGCCGCCACATTGGTGAAACCCGCCGGGTAATTTAGCGTGACGCCCATGCCTGCGAACGCGGGATTGCCGGCAGTGTTGGTCACACTTACGCCGAGCAGGACCTGGCTGCCGGCAACCGCCGTAGCCGGCGCAAAACTCAGCGTCGGCGGTACCGCGCCGATACCGGAGAGATTGACGACATGCGGACTACCCGGCGCGTTGCTGGTGATCGATAGCGTGCCGGTTCGCGTCCCGGCGGCCGTCGGTGTGAAGGTGATATTGGCCGCGCACGTTGCGCCGATGGCCAGCGTCGCCGTGCAGGTGGTACCCGATACCGCAAAATCACCGCTGGTGGTGAACGGCAGCGTCAATGTCGCCGCCGCGGACCCGATGTTCTGGATCGTGATGCCCTGTGTGCCACTGGTCGTACCGACCAGTTGGTTGCCGAAGGTGGCCGTGTTGCTCGACAAGCTGATCCCCGCCGCCGGCACCACCGTCAGGGTCGCGCTGGCGGTATTGGCGTTGCCGTTGACCCCCGACATCAGGAACGCGCCCGGGTTGACGGTCAGCGTCATATTGTTCAACTGGACCGGGGTGACCTGTACCGAGATCGTGCAGGAAGTGCCCGCCGGCATGATGAATCCCGCCGGGTTATAGGTCAGGAACGTGGTGAATGCGCCGACCGCGAAGCCTGCTCCGCCGGGGCAATTGGTGGTCGCATTCGGATTGGCCGCGTTGTCGAGGCCGATATTCAGGCCGCCGCTCGCGTACGGCAGGTTCAAGCTGCCGGGTCCGACCGATGTACCGCCGGTATTGTTCAGCGTGATGGTCAGCGTGGTGATACCGTTGACGCCGACCGTCGTCGGCGAGAACGCCAGCGTCGCCGTCAATGGCGACGGCGGCGGTGCGATGACGAGACTTACCATCTGCGGCGCATCGGGCAAGGTTCCGTTGGAGGCCTGCACGGTGAAGTTAAAGGTGCCCGCGCCAGTCGGCGTGCCGCTTAATACACCGGCCGTGCTCAGGCTAAGGCCGAGCGGCAACGCACCGGTTATGACGCTCCAGGTCGGCGCCGGTGTGCCGGTCGCCGTGAAGGTAAAGCTATAGGCAACGGTAGCCGTCCCTGCCTGCGGCGCGCCACTGGTGATCACCGGTGCGATGCCGACGCCGGTCACCGAGACGCCAATGGACGGATTATTCGAGGTCGGCGAAGTGTTGATGGTCAGCGACGTACCAAAACCGCCGATCGCCGGCGGCGTGGCTGTCACATCGACGGTGCAGGTGGCCCCGGGGGCGACCACACCGTTTACGGTGCAGGTGCCCGTGCCGGCAATATTGAAGCCCGATCCGAGTGCGAAGTTGGTCGTGGTCAGTGCGATCGGCGACGTATTCGTGAAGGTCGCCGTCAAGGGCGCGGAAACCACGCCATAAACCTGGTTACCGAACGCCAGCGGATTGGGCGTGAGCGTCGCCGTCGGCGTGAAGCCGGTGCCGGTCAAGGCGACCACATCCGGACTGGTCACCGCATTGCTGAGAATATTCAGCTGTGCCGTGCGCGGGCCGGTGCCGGTGGGCGTAAAGCCCACGGTGATTTGGCAGGTGCCGGCCGGCGCGATTGGCGCCGGACAGGGATTGGGATTGACGCTATAGTCGGCAACGCTGGGGGCGACGCCAGCGGCCACCAATGAGACGCCGGAGACGATCAGGTTGACTGCACCCGTATTGGTGACAGTGACCACCAGTGGCGTTGCGGAACCACCCAACTGCACATTGCCGAAGTTCAGCGAGGCCGTGGACAGCGATAGCGAGCCCGCGGTGGCGACGCCGCTGAGCGCGGACTGGAATGCGGTCGCGACGCCGTTTTGCGTAACCATGATCTGCGCCTGTCCCGGCGTGGTGCCCGCCGAGGCGGCCGAGTAGCCGACATCCACTGTGCAGGTGGCGCCGTTGGCGACTGCCTGCGAATTGCAATTGTCGTTGGCCACCGTGAACCCGGTACCGCTGGTGGTGGTGACGATGGCTCCCGCAGGCAGGCTTGCGCCGGAAATATTGGTCAAGGTAATCGTCTGGTACAGACTGGCCGCGCCGACAGCGACGTTGTAGGTCGTGGGCGGCGAACCGATCGAGACCGGCGTCAGGTAAAGCGCATTGAATTCGGAGGTATCGCCGCTGCTGCTGCGCGTCACGGTAACGGACAGGTTGTGAAGGAAACCCGCGGCCGAAGTGGAGAGGTTGGTTGCTCCCGCACCGGTCGCGGTGACATTGGTGCCGGAGGCATAGGCATAACCGGACGGCACGGAAGGTACGTTCGGCGCGGAATTGTCGAACAACTCCACGGAATAGCTGCCGGCGCCCAGGGCCGTGAACGTGCCGCCGACGGAGGTATTGCCGAGCGCATCGTGGGTCACCTGCAGCAACACCGGCTTCTGGATGCCACTGTTGCCGGTATTGGTGTCGATGCCCTTGGCGCCGGTGGCGAAGATGTGATTCTGGCTGATATCGATGCCGTTGTTGGGATAGTTCATGCCGGTGGCGTTGGCGGTGACGAACACACCGCTGCCGGAATGATGGTGGATATAGTTGGCGACAATGGTCGAATTGCCGCAGTTGCCGAAGCACTCGACGCCGTGCCCGCCGGAGGCGATGGCCGAACCACCGGAGCGGTCGCCGCCGATCATATTGCTGTTGACCGTGACGCCGCTGGCGTTGGCGATCTGCACGCCGGCGAAGGTGTTGCCGGTGACGAGATTGACGCCGGCATTGCTGCCGTTGCCGATAGCGACGCCGGTCGCGTTGCCGTCCACCTTGACGCCGGCGGCGCCGTTGCCGAAGGCCGTCATGCCGCCCGGATCGGTGCCGATGTAGTTGCCGAGGATTTGCGCGTTGTTGCCGGTGATGTAGATCGCCTCGTACTGGCAGGAGCGGATGGCGAGGCCCTTGATGGTGATGTTGCCGGCGCCCACCTGGAAGCAGCTTACGCCGCCGTTCGAGCCGTCGACGATGATCTGCAAGTTGGCATTGTTGTTCGAAATGCCGCCGGTGTTGACGCTCGCGCCGGGTTGCGAGTATCCGTCGATCACCAGATTGGCGCAGGTCAGCCCCGGCAGGGAATTGCCCGCTGCGGGCGCGATCGTGAACGGTCCGGTACCGGGAATATTGAAGGTGATGGTCTGGCCGGCGCCGCAACTGCTGTTAGCCGACAGGATCGCATTGCGCAGGGAACCAACGCCCGAATCGGCGGTGTTGACTACCACCGTCGGCGAGATGACGGTGATGGACACCGCCTGCGTGCCGTTGGGCAACTGGCCGTTGGCCGTTTGCACGGTGAAGGAATAGGTGCCTAGCGTGTTCGGCGTGCCGCTCAATACGCCGGTGATGCCGTTCAAGCTCAAGCCGGGCGGCAGAGTGCCGGTGGCGATGCTCCACGTCAAAGGTTGCGAGCCCGACGCGGTGAAGGTATGCGTGTAGGCGCTACCGAGCGCGGCGGGCGTCGCCGGCGCCGCGCTGGTGATGGTGGGCGCCACGAAGAAGATGATGCCGCCGGCACTGAACGATCCCGAATAGGTCGGGTTGCTGCCGAGACCGGCCTGGAAGCTAATGGTGGTGGTGCTGTTGTAGGAACCGGTCGAGCCGCTAATCACCTGAAAGGTCACCGTCATGCCGCAACTGGCGCCCGCGGGCAAGGCCAGCCCGATCGTGCAAGGCGTGCCGCCGCTACCGGCCGCGCTGAAGCCCAGTCCGGGCGCGCTGATCGCGGTGAGGGTGTAGGAGGAGGGAAAGGCGGTGGTATTGGAGTTATTGGTGAAGGTGAAGCTGGTCGTGTTAAGGCTGCCCAGGGCCACGCTGCCGAAAGCAAACGAGGTCGGCGAAATCGTGAATGGCGGGTTGAAGCCGGTGCCGTTGGCGGTCGGCGAAATGGTGAGGGTCGGCCCCGCACCGGCCGGCTGGTAAGTGATGGTCAGAGTGTTGTTGTAGGAACCGGTGCCAGCGGGCGTAAAGGTTAGGTCATAGGTGCAAGTGCCGCCGGCCGCGACGGTGACCCCGACATTGCAAGGGCTGGCGCCCGAGCCGGCGACGGTGAACCGGGCGTCGCTATTCGACAACGCGGTCAGCTTGATACCGAAAATATTGCTGTTGCTCAACGTTACGGTTTGAGTGACCGGCACCGTCACCGGCACATTGCCGAACAGGACGGACGTCGGCGCGACGGTCGGTGCGATCGGCGTGACGCCGGTGCCGCTGGCGGTCACGGAAGCCGTGAATGACTGCGAGCCGGCGCCAAAGGCGATGTTAAAGGTATTACCGACCGGCGCGGTCACCGTCGGCGTGAAGGTCGAAGTGAAGGTACAACTGGCCCCCGGGGCTATCGGCAGATTGTTGGCGCAGGGCGTCCCGCCCGAGCCGGTGATGGTGTATTGCCCGTTGACACTCGACAGCGCCGAAGCACCTAGCGTGATGCCGACGGCGGAGGTATTGGTGAAGGTGCCGGTAACGGCATTCGGCGAATTCAGCGGTACGCTGCCGTGCGAGAGCGACGCCGGGCTGAATGAGGTGGTTGGGGCGACACCCGTGCCGTTCGCTGCAGCGTTCTTCGAAAAAGACGCCGCGCCGGAAGTAAACGCAATCGCGTAGGTCGAGCCGGGACTGCTAGTGGTGCTCGGCGTAAAGGTTGAATTCATCGTGCAACCGGTGCCCGCCGGTACTACCAGATTGTTTGCACACGGCGTCGCACCAGTTCCGGAAAGCACGTATTCGGCAGAGTTGGTGCTGGAGATTGCTGCGGCCGTGAGCGTAATGCTGACACTCGAATTATTGTTAAATGTGACGGGCACCACATTCGACTGCGACACCGTCGTGCTGGGGTGGGTGACGGAAGCCGGCGAGAACGAGGTGGCCGGCGCAGTGCCGTTGCCGGTGGCGCCGCCCGCTGCATTTTGCGTGAACGAAGAAGAATTGCTGGTATAGCCAACGTTGACCGCGCTCGAAAAACCGGTCACGGAGGTCGGCGTGAAGGTGACATCGAACGTGCAGGTGCCGGCGGGCGCGACCACCAGGGAAACGGTACACGGCGTGGCGCCGGAGCCGGCTGCAGAAAAAGCCGCGCCGGGAACGTTCAACGCCGACACAGTCAGCGAAACCGTCGAATTGTTGGTAAAGGTCAGCGTTTGGGATGCGCTGGCACCCACCGTAACGCCGCCAAAAGCAGGACCGGCGGCGACGGTTGTCGGCGGCTGCTGGCCGCTACCGGTGACAGTAATGGTTGCCAGCGTGCCGGCAGAGCTGCTCACCGTGACACTGGTGGCGCTGATCGCGCCAACGGCGTTGGGATTGAATTTGATGTCAAACGTGCAAGAGACCCCGGCCGCCAAGGTCGTCCCGCAATTGTTTTGGCCACCGGGTACCGTGACCCGACTGCTACCGGTGACGGCAATGGTCAGGGCGGAAAGTCCGGCGCCGCCATAAATCGTAAAAGTTTGCTGCGGAGCCGCGCCGATATCCACATTGCCAAAAGTGGCGGCAGCCGGCGTGACACTTGCGGTCGCCGAAATACCGGTAACAAACAAGGGCAAGGCGCTTGGAAATGAATTCGAAGCGGGCGAAGTCGGCACAATGATGGAATCGTTCAGGCTTCCCAAGCCGGTAGGCGTGACATTCACGTCGATGGCGCATGTGTCGTTCGGAGCCAGTGAGCCTACTGAAAGGCAGGTGCTGGAACCGAGGACATTAAAGCCGGCACCGCCACCGATGAAACTAATCGAACTAGGCGTCAAAGTCAGCGGCGACGCATTGGTTACGATCGCGGACAAAGTCGATGAAGCCACACCCACGACCTGAGGGCCGAAATTCAGCCCGGTATTCGGCGTAAAGCTGATCGACGGCAGCACCACGCTAATCGAAGCATTCTGCGTCGCGTCCGGCGTCGTGCCGTTGGTTGCCTGCAGGGTAAACATGTAATTGCCGATGGCTGTCGGTGCGCCACTGATGACGCCCGTCATGCCATCGAGCGACAAGCCCGGCGGGAGGGAACCTGCCGTGATGCTCCAGGTGATTGTCGGAGTTCCGGTCGACAGGATTGCCGTGCTATAGGTCGCATCCTTAGTCGCCTGCGGATAGACGGGACCGGTAGTAAATCCGGGGGCAACAGCCAGGCCGTTGCCGGAAGCTTGAATAGTCGCGTCGGTAAACAGGGCGCCGGAGGCCATGCTCAGGAAATTCTTGATGTTGTAAAAATGACTGCCGACATAGGTGGGATGAAAATCAACCTGCACCGTGCACGTGCCGGCCGGCACAATGGTCGCGCCGACGCAAGAACCACCCAGCGTGAAGTCGGTGAACTGCGACACGTCCAGAAATCCCGGCCAGGGCGTGACAAAAGTGATGTTGAAAGTGCCGTCGTTGGTAACCGTCAAGTTGATCGGCGTTGCCGTATTACCGACGGGAGTATCCGGAAAATTGGCCGCAGTTGGGCTGACGCTTGCAACCTTGGTTCCACCAGTTCCCGATAGTGGAATCATCAGCGTCTGCACGTCGAAAGTCACCGTTAACAGTGCCGAATCCGGCCCGCTCGTCGCTGGCTGGAAATTGACGTAATAGGTGCAACTGTCGCCGGGCGCCAGAACCAGCGTCGGCACGCAGGGTACCGGGTCGAAATTGAATATCGACTCGTAAAAGGTCGTGGAACTGCCGTACGAGATCGTGTTCAGCGTGGCGGCGGAAGCGGAACCATTGCTGATCGTGAAGCCAACCGTATTGAAATTGCCAACAATGACGTTGCCGAACAGGCCCGATGTTGGGCCGACTGTGATGCCGGCAAACGCGAGTGACGAAGAGCACATCAGCATCGCCGCAAGCATTTTGCGGGAGCGACGCAGCAAGCCGCTGGTCTTGGCAGCCACGAATGAGGTTATGGTGCCAGCGGATCGGGTTGCAAAGTTCATGTGTGCCTCGGCAGCGTGCAAACGCGAACCCACCCCCTGCGGGCCGCTGCCAGAATCGTACCCCGCAAGGGGTCCAAAAAATAGTGACAAACCACACATTTCCCCTGATTGAGGGATAGGGGCCAATATAGGTCAATTGTGACTTCGGGCGCCTTGCCGGGCGAGGTGCGACAATGGGTCATGCCGACGACGAAAATCCTTGAAAAAACACCCCCTTACGACGGACTGACGCCTGATGTGATCCTGGACGCCGTGGAATCCAGCGGCTTGCGCTGCGATGGCCACCTTTTGGCACTCAACAGCTACGAAAACCGCGTCTACCAGATCGGCATCGACCCATTTGAAAACGACAAGCCGGGCTTCGTGGTGGCCAAGTTTTACCGACCCGGTCGCTGGAGCCGGGAACAGATACAGGAGGAACACGATTTCACCCGGGAACTCGCGGATCGGGAAATCCCCGTGGTGGCGCCGCTACCATTCCGCAGTAACACCCTGCTGGAGCACGCCGGATTCCGCTTCGCCCTCTACCCTCGCCGCGGTGGACGGGCGCCGGAACTGGACGATCCCAAGGTTTTGGAGTGGATGGGACGCTTCCTGGGCCGCATCCACGCGGTCGGCGCGATCCGGCCATTTGCCGCCAGGCCAGCGTTAACTATCGCCAGTTTTGGTGAAAAACCACGTAACTTCCTGCTCCAACACGATTTCATCCCCGTCGACTTACGGGGGGCCTGGACCAGTGTTGTCGACCAGGCACTGGCCGGCGTACACGCTTGCTTCGAACGGGCCGGCGCATACTGGGCGATCCGACTGCACGGCGACTGCCATGGCGGCAATGTGCTTTACACCGACGACGGTCCCCACTTTGTCGATTTCGACGATGCCCGCATGGGCCCGGCGATGCAGGACCTGTGGATGTTGCTGTCCGGCACGCGCGCCGAAATGGCAAGACAGTTGCGAATGGTGCTGGAAGGCTACGAGGACTTCCATGAATTCGACCTCCGCGAACTGCATTTGCTGGAAGCACTACGCACACTGCGGCTGATTCATTACTCGGCATGGCTCGCCGAGCGCTGGGACGATCCCGCCTTTCCCCTTGCCTTCCCGTTTTTCAACACCCAGCGTTATTGGCAGGACCGGATCCTGGAACTGCGCGAACAAATCGCCGCCATGGACGAGGGGCCG
>CAZCKI010000025.1:9663-14367 GCA_964498815.1 uncultured Burkholderiales bacterium | reverse complement strand
GTTTCCGCAATACGATTACGACGACATGGTGTTGGCGCAAAAGCGCCTGCTGGAAGAAGGGCTGGGCGTGAACCACCTGCGCCTCATCCTCGGCACCTCGATGGGCTGCATGCACGCCTTCGTCTGGGGGGAGACCTCGCCCGATTTCATGGATGCGCTGATGCCGCTGGCCTGCCTGCCGCGCCAGATCGCCGGCCGCAACCGCGCCTGGCGCAAGATGGCGATCGATGCCATCCGCAACGATCCGGAATGGATGGGCGGCAATTATGTGAAACCACCGCGTAGCGGCTTGCAGGTCGCGGCCGACCTGCTGATCCTGGCGGGGGCCGCGCCGATCCAGATGCAAAAGAGCTACCCGACGCGCGAGGGCGTCGATCAGTACATCGAGGAGACTATCAAGCGTTATATGCAGGAGATCGACGCCAACGATTTCCTGTACGCGGTTGCTTCGTCGCGCAACTACGATCCATCGGCCAAACTCGAGTCGATTCGCGTGCCGGTGATGTATATCAACTCGGCAGACGACTTCATCAACCCGCCCGAGCTCGGCATCGCCGAGCGCGAAACCAAGCGCATGCCCAAGGCCCGCTTCGTATTGCTGCCCGCCTCGGAACAGACCTACGGCCACGGCACGCATACGCGCGCCGCGGTGTGGCAGGACTATTTGAAAGAATTATTGGAGAAATCCGCGCCCCCAGCGCCGGCCAGGAATTAGCCGCGCGCCAAGGCCTGGTTGATTTCAGCGATGATGGAATCGATCGCCTCTTCGCTGTAGCCGCGATGCACGGTGATGATCTTGCCGTCGCGGCCGATCAGCACCAGATGCGGAATGCCGTTGACACCGTAGGCATCGGAACTGCGCTTGCGGTAGTCGTGGGAAAGTTTGAGGTTGAGCGAAGACAGGGCTTTAGACACCACCTGAAAGCGGTCGCGGTCCTCGATGTTGATGGCCACAACCTGGATGCTGCCCCTGCCGGCGTTTTGCAGGCCCTCGAGCATCGGCAACTCCTTCTTGCACGGTCCGCACCACGACGCCCAAAAAGTGACCACCAGAACCTTGCCGTTGAACTGCGTCGTTTCCAGTTGCGTGCCGTCGCGCATCAAGCCGAGGTTGTAGGGCGGTGTCTCGCCCGGCTTCCATTTGCCGACGTCCTCCGCCGCCGCTACAGTTGCGCCGACGAGAAAAGTTGCGATGAACAGGATCGTCAGGGCTTTCATGGATTTCCTTCCGGGGCGGGTAGGCAAGGACAGTACCAAGCGCATTCTAGCGGAATCCATCGACCGGTGAGGGAGGTGCCGGGGCGGAAACTATCCCCCGAATTACACCGCTACCCGCTACACTGCCGGTACGGCACGACATTCTCGTCGCTGTCGCAAAGGCAGGCAAATGCCGGGCTATCGCGTCAAGCAGGAATGTTTTACGCTCGGCAGTTCGGACTTCCACATCCGCTCGCTGCTCGACAACCAGCAGTATGCCGACCGCGACGGCCTCGCCGAGGCCGCTGGCATCTCGCCGTCCACCTGGCCGCTGTTCGGCCTGGTCTGGCCTTCGGCACGCATTCTCGCCGACGCCATGCAGACGCAGGATATTGCCGGCAAGCGCGTGCTCGAAATCGGTTGCGGCCTGGCGCTGGCGAGCCTGGTCATTCATCGCCGGCTCGGTGACATCACCGCCAGCGATCGTCACCCCCTTGCCGAGTCTTTCCTTATCGAAAACCTGCAGCTCAACGCGTTACCTGCGCTGAAGTACCAAACCGGCAACTGGGCGCGCGACAATCCGGCCCTGGGCAGGTTCGATCTCATCATCGCCAGCGACGTGCTCTACGAGCGCGATCAGCCGGAGGAACTCGCCGCCTTCATCGACTTGCACGCCAACGCGGTCGTTGATGTGGTGATCGTCGATCCGGGTCGCGGTAATCGCAGCGCCTTCTCGCATTGCATGGCGAGGCTGGGGTACAGCCTCGACCTGCAACGGGCCGCGCGCGCGCAGAATTCCGGTGAGCCGTTCGCCGGACACATCCTGCGGCTTGCCAGGAGCTAGAACTCGGCGCGCACCGACACTTGGTAGCTGCGCGGCGCCTGATAGGTGTACTGGTCGCCCAGCAGCGTCTTGCCGGTGCTGATCGACGTGACCTCCTGTTTGTTGAGCAGGTTGAACACATTGACTTGCAGCTTCAGCTTTTTCGCCACATCCAGATTGTTGAAGGTGTAGGCAAGGCCGAAGTCGGCGTTGTTGTAGCCTTTCAACCGGTAGTAATCATAGGTGGTCGAGCCGGGCGTGTAGTCCTGCATGTAGACGGCGCCGGTGTGCTTGTAGATGAACGAGCTGTTCCAAGGGCCTTCGGTGTAGATGAGCCCCACCGCACCGGTGTTGACCGGCGCCTTGGAAATCTGCTTGCCGGTATCGTTGGCGGTGGCCTTGTTGGTCGAACCGTTTACATAAAGCGCAAGGCTCGGCACGAGCATATAGGTCAACTGGCCTTCGATGCCCTTGTACGTGGCGCCACCGAGATTTACAAAGGCGGCGGCAGTACCGGCCAGACCGTTGGAAACAATCTTGTTCTTGAAATCGATTTGGTACACGTCGAGGTCCCAGACAATCTGCCTGGACTTGCCGACGATGCCCACCTGGTAGTTGGTGGAGAGCTGCGGCTCGGAGCTATTGTGGGTGGGATCGGCAATGTAAAAGGTCTTCAGGTCGGGGATCTGGAAGCCCTTCGCGTATTGCGCGTACACCGCGAAGCCGTCGCCGAATTGCTGGTTGACGGTCAGGAACGGCAGCGTCGTCTTGTAGTCGACCCCGGTGTTCTGCGGCAGCCGCGTGGTCTGGTTGATGACCGCATCGACCGAGCGCGTGATCTTCACCGCCTTGACACCGGGAGTGATGGTGAGGTCCTGCGCGGCTTCCCATTCGAATTCGACAAACGGTTGCAGGGTCTTGATGGTCGACTGCTGGTCGAAAAGAACACTCGGCAGTTGCAGCGGCGTCGGCTTGGTCTCTCGCGGGTCGCGGATATTGCCGAGCGTCAGGTCGATGTCGTATTGGTGGCGGTCGGTGTCCGATTTATCGTACCAGGCGCCGACGCGGAACAGACCCGCGTCGAATTCCTTGGTGAGTTTGAAGATGCCGCCGTAGACACGATACTTGTTCTGCTTGTCGATGCCCGGGATGTCCCGGTTGCCGACCGGGCCGACTTTGGTACCGGCTGCGGTGAGACCGGTCGGGTCGGTCGAGGAAAGGGTCTGGTTGTTGTAGTAATAGCTGTACGCGGTTGCTTCGGACGCCCAGCGATCGCCCCAATCGGTTTGCAAGCGCAGGTACTCGAAATCGGTATCCTTGGCGGTGTGGTTGAAGCCGGAATAATTGAAGCTGGTCGGGTCGTTGTTCAAGCTGAAATTCTTGCCGAACAGCGCCACCTGCGCCAGCGTCGGGCCGCTGTTGTTGTCGGGCTGCGTGTACTTGATGCGATTGACCGAGGAAAACAAGGTGAAGACGGAGGTATTGCCCACCGGCTTGGTGATCTTCACGGTGAAGTTATCGCTCCTGATGTCGTTGAGCGTGAGGTAACCGTTGGACTGCAGGTGCTGGAAGTTCAGTTGCACGGTCATGTCGCCGGCATCTTTCAGGCGGCCGCTTTCATAGGCCGCGCCGATCAGGCTGGTGTTCCAGGTGCCGAAGGAGCCGAAGCCGCTTGCCGAGCTGGTCTCATTGGGTTTTTTCGAAAACAGCGCAATGGTGCCGCCGAAAGTGGCGTAACCGATATTGCTGGCGGTGCCCGGGCCGCGATCGACCACCGCGCCGCCGATGGTGGAAGCGGGGAAGAAAGAGGTCGAGTGGTGCGCCGGGTTGTTGGTGTCGCCCCAGGGAATGCCATCGAAGGTGATGTTGTACTGGTCATCCGAGAAGCCGCGCATCGAGGTCTTGGTTTCGCTCAGTCCCGGGCCGTTGGCGGAGTCGCCCGACATGCTCGGCGCGATATTGACCACACGGCTGTATTCGGCGGTCGGCGCGACCGAATTTTCAATGAACTCGCGCGTGATGATCGATGTCGGCTGCGTGGAATCGAGGCTGCCCTGCGTCGGCGCCGCCGCCGAGGCGGAGTCCTTCTCGCCTTTGCGGTAGGCGCCGGTCTGGGTGCTGACTTCGATCTTCGGCAGCACCTGCGACGCCGTCGATGCCGATGAACCGGAGGAGGCCGCGGGCGCATCTTCCGCAGCCAGCGCGGCGGGCGACTGCAACAAGGAAAACAGGGCGGCGGCAATCGACGCCGACAAGACGGAACGCTGGGAAATGTTGGACATGTCTTTTCTTGGGAGAATTGTCTGGGGGAAGGCGTAACCGGCGCAGTCTAGGTTCCGCTTGTGACAAGTTCGTGAATTGGAATTCGATTCCGACAGCAGGAACGCAAATACAACAACTATTTCAAGGGCGAAAAAAATCCCGGCACGTAGACTCCGTGCCGGGATTTTTGTGGCAGTTGCGTTACATGCGCGTGACGATTTGAAGTCGCGCGATCAGGCGGCAGCTATGAATTGAGGCCTAACTTATCCGCAACGGCTTTGCCGTACGCCGCATCGGCCTTGCAGAAGTGCGCAATTTGCCGCGTTTGGATGTCGGTAGCGACGGATCGCAGTGCGCCGGCAATGTTGCCGGTGAGGCGCTCCTGCTCATCGTTGGGCAGCAGACGATACAGATTGCCGGCC
>CAZCKI010000025.1:0-9653 GCA_964498815.1 uncultured Burkholderiales bacterium | reverse complement strand
AATTATCATCGTGCGCGCGCGGATCGAAGCGGCCCGCCGAGCCTTCCAGCGCCCAACCATTGTCGCCGTGACCAAAGCCGCTATTGCCGATGCCCTTGCCGTTGACCGGTTCGTAATTGCGTTCTGCGCCGGCGTTGTTGAACGCCATGCCGCCGTCGCGTTGCTGGTGATGAAACGGACAGCGCGGCTGGTTGACCGGCAGTTGCTGGTGATTGGTGCCGACGCGATACAGCTGCGCATCGTGATAGGCAAACAAGCGTCCTTGCAGCATCTTGTCCGGCGAATAGCCCAGGCCCGGCGCCACGTTGGCCGGCGAGAACGCCACCTGTTCCACTTCTGCGTGATAGTTGTCGGGATAGCGATTCAGTTCGAGCACGCCGACGGGAATGCGCGGAAAGTCCTTGTGCGGCCAGACCTTGGTGAGGTCAAAGGCGCTCCAACCGGTGTTCGCTTCCCAGGCCGGGCGCTCCTCTTCGCGCATCATCTGGATGAACACATCCCAGCGCGGGAACTCGCCGCGCGCAATGGCGTTGAAAAGATCTCGCTGAGCATAGTCGGGATCCGCGCCGGCAAGGCGTGCGGCGTCGACCGCGGCGAGATTCTTGATGCCTTGCCGGGTCTTCAAATGCCACTTCACCCAGACGCGCTCGCCTGTTGCATTGATCAGGCTGAAGGTGTGACTGCCGAAACCGTCCATATGGCGATAGCCGTCGGGGATACCACGGTCGGAAAACAGCATCGTCACCTGATGCAGAGATTCCGGCGCCCGCGACCAGAAGTCCCACATCATGGCCGGCGACTTCAGGTTGGTCTGCGGATCGCGCTTTTGCGTGTGCACGAAGTCCGGGAACTTGATCGGGTCCTTGATAAAGAACATCGGCGTATTGTTGCCGGTCAGGTCCCAGTTGCCTTCCTCGGTGTAGAAGCGGATGGCAAAGCCGCGCGGATCGCGCTCGGTGTCGGCCGAGCCTTTTTCGCCGCCGACCGTGGAAAAGCGCACGAAGGTCGGTGTCGTTTTGCCGATCGCGTTGAATAGCTTGGCCTTGGTATGGCGGCTGATGTCGTGCGTCACGGTAAAGGTGCCATAGGCCCCGGAGCCCTTGGCATGCACCACCCGCTCCGGGATGCGTTCACGGTTGAAATGCTGCAACTTTTCGATCAAATGAAAATCCTGCAGCAACAGCGGGCCGGTCGGTCCGGCGCTGAGCGAATTTTGGTTGTCGGCGACCGGAATGCCGGAGGCCGTGGTGAGGTTCTTGGACATGGTTTTTTCCTGTGGGATCAGTACGACTGGGGAAAGTGCAGAAGCAATACGCGGAAGGATTCCAGCGGGGACGAAGCGAGCAATCGGGACACGGTGAACTCCTGCAGGGAAGATGACGATGCAGGCAGGTTACGGATCGCCCCGCGATATGGGAAATCGTTTGTTTGGATTTTTGCGATAGGCATAGCCTATCGACGCGCCACCGGCCAGGAATCAGCGGCGGCGGACGACGGGGACGCTGGTAACCGTGCCGCCCGGGGCGGCGATCAGTTCTATGGGGTGGCCGTACAAGGCGGAGAGGCTGTCGCCGGTGAGTATTTGATCGGTGCTGCCTATCGTGACGGCACCGTCGCGCGCAATGGTTAACGTGCGATCGGCAATGCGCAAGGCCTGGTTCGGGTCATGGGTAGTGAAAAGGATGGCGACACCGCGCTCCTTGAGTTTGGCGATTTCATCGAGGATCAGGAACTGGTTGCCGTAGTCGAGGCTGGCGGTCGGTTCATCGAGCAGCAAGACAGTGGCTTCGGCAGCAAGCGCGCGCGCGATCATCACCAGTTGCCGTTCGCCGCCGGAGAGTTCGGCGAATTCGCGCGCGGCAAATGTAGAGAGATTGAGTTCGGCCAATGCCCGGTCGGCAATCGCGCGATCCCCGGCGCCGGGCGTTGCATACCAGGCAAGGTGCGGAGCCCGCGCCATTTCCACCACTTCGCGCACCGTGAAATTGAAGAACCCCGTTGCCGCCTGGGGAACGTAACCGACGCGGCGCGCCATCTGTCCCGGCGCCAGCGTGGCGATGTCCTTGCCGTCCAGCGTAACGGTGCCGGCGCGCGCCGGCAGCAGACCCAGCAAGGTCTTGCCGCTGCCGTTGGGGCCGAGAATCGCCATCGCTTCGCCGGCATGCAGTGCGAACGACAGGTTTTCGGCCAGCGTGCGCGTGGCGTAGCCGATCGCCAGTGCGTTGGTGGCGAGCGAGCTCACGCCCGCCTCCGAAACGTCGCCGCCATCAGCCAGATGAATACCGGCGTGCCGACCGCGACGGTCAGCACGCCCGGCGGGATTTCGATCTGCGCGATGGTGCGCCCCAGCGTATCGATCGCCACCATGAAGGTGCCGCCGATGATCATGGCCAGCGGCAGCAGGCGCGAGAATTCCGCACCGACCAGCAAGCGCACCGCGTGCGGGACCACCAGACCGATCCAGCCGATGATGCCGCAAATGGCGACCGATGCCGCCGTCATCAGCGTGGCGGCAGCGATGACGATGAAGCGCGTGCGCGGCACGTTCAGGCCCAGCGCGCGCGCCTCGTCGTCGGGAAGCGCCAGCAGGTTGATACGCCAGCGCAACAGGACCAGCGGCAGCATGGCGACGACGATGACGGGCAGGGCGACGGCCAGGTCGCCGCGCGTGACGCCGGCGAAACTCCCCAGCAGCCAATAGGTGATGGCCGGCAATTGGTTGTAGGGATCGGCCAGGTATTTGGTGAGCGCGACCCCCGAGCCCAGCAGCGAGCCGATCACCACCCCGGCCAGCACCAGCGTCAGCACCGGGTCGTGGCTGCGGATGCGTTCGCCGATGGTGTAGATGGCATAGACGGCAATCAAGCCACCGCCAAACGCCAGTCCCTGGATCGCCACCACCGGCAGCGACAGGAAAATGCCCACCACCGCACCCAATGCGGCACCCGAGGAAACGCCGAGGATATCGGGTGAGACCAGCGGGTTGCGAAACAGGTTTTGATAGGCCGCACCCGCCGCCGCCAGCGCAGCACCCACCGAAAATGCGGCGACGATGCGCGGCCCGCGAATATTGAAAAGCACGATGTCTGCGTTGTCGGGTGCGTGCGCCGCTGCGCCGCCCACCGCAGCCCACAACAGGGAAAACAGTTCCGCAAGCGAAATCGAAAAGCGGCCGACCGACAGCGACACCGCCAGCATCGCGAGCGCAGCCAGGATGGCGATGAGATAGACGCGAAAGGAAGAGGCGTTCGGCAAGGAGGCAATCGCTACGAAGTGAAACGATGCAAAGCTATTTCGGAAGCACGCCGGGTTCGCCCAGGATTTTCGCGATCTGCTCTGCGCTGGGCTTTTGCAAATAAAACAGCGAATAAAACGTTTCCACTTCCTTGGCCAGATCGTACTTGAATTCGCCGGGGTAGAGCAGATTGGCCAGCCATTTGAGCCCGATCAGGCGGTTGGCGCCCGGCGGGTAATCGAACCAGCCGAACGGCAGGTTCGGCGACAGATAGACACGCTTGTCGCGCACCGCGCGGAGGACGCCCCACTCCGGCTTGCCCCAAATCTCCCGATAGAAATTGGGGTCGTTGGTGATGATGACTTGCGGATTCCACAACACCACCTGCTCGAAGCCGACCTGCGCCAAACCGCTGCCGGGCTGGCCCGATGCCACGTTGCGGGCGCCGATCCACTCGAGCATTTCCACATTGATCGATCCGCCGAGGCCGGTGGTGAGGCCCTGTGGGCCGCGCGCGTACAGCACTTCGGGCCGGCGCTCCGAAGGGATTTTGGCAAGGCGCGATTGAATATCTTCGAAGGTGCGCATCGTGTAGCCCGCCAGTTCCTTCGCCCGCATTTCTGCGCCGAGGATGCGACCCAGCTTTTCGATTTGTTGCGGCAGGGCGGTGAGCCGCCCGTCGAGCAAAATGTAAGGAATGCCGGTTTCAGCCTGCACCCGGTCGGCCAGCGATATGTAGGTCCCACCGGTGGCGCCGATATCGATGATGAGGTCGGCCTTGGCCTTCAGCACCACTTCGCTGTTGGCGGTGTTGCCGCGCCCGGTGAGGCGACCCAGTTCCGGCAGCTCGGCGTATTTTTTCGGCAGGAACGCTTGCTCGTTGGCGCGAAAAGCGCGTGTCCAGCCGATCAGCTTGTCCGGGGTCAACGCCAGCACTAGCACCGACGCAGTCGGGCCGGCGGCGTACACGCGCTCGACTTTGTCGGGTAGCTTGACGACGCGGCCGGCGTCGTCGGCGAAATCGCGGGCTGTGGCGATGCTACCAAGGAACCAAATTGCCGCAAGAAGCGAGGATTGTCTGATCATGCCGGCGGCTTGAATGCCGATTCAATGCCAACGAGTGTGCCGAGCGCGTCCACTCCGTAGCCGGGAATCTTGGCAAGCGCTTGCCGCATCGCCGGTTTGCCAAGTTGGGCGAGGAACTTCTGCATCTTGTCGCTTTCGAGCAGGACGGTGCGGCACGCCAGGAAATAAGTTTCCTCGAACAGCGGCAAGAAATCGAGCCCATATTGCCGCGCGGCCGCTTCGATCCCCATGCCCGCTTCGGCGTGGCCGCTGGCAATGGTGGCGGCGACGGCGAGATGGGTGAATTCCTCGTTCTGGTAGCCGGCAATTTTGCCGGCGCCGACGTTGGCTCGCGAGAGCAATCGGTCGAAGGCGAGGCGGGTGCCGGAGCCGGCCTGGCGATTGATGAATTCGGTCCGCACCAGATCTTTTACGCCGCGAACCTTCTTGGGGTTGCCGGCAGCCAGGATCAGGCCTTGCCGGCGCGTGACGAAGCGGACCAGGGACATCGACTTTGGGTTCAGGAAGCGCTGGAACGCCTCCGCCTCCGCGTGTCCCGGATCGACGTGAAAACCGGCGATTTCGGCTTGACCTGCCGCCAGCGCGGCAAGGCATGCAGCGCTGCCCTGGAAGCGCACGTCGAGGCGTGGACCGCCGTTTCGCGCCAGGTGGTCGCGCACCGCAGTCAAGGCAAGATCGTGACTCGCAACGATATCGAGGCGCGCTGTATCCGGTTCGATGGCGCTGGCGAGCTCGCGTTCCAATTCTGCCGACAGCGCTTCGATTTGCGGAGCCAAGCGCGCCTGTACCCGCTGTTGTGCCCACAATAATTTTTTGCCGAGAGGCGTGAGATAGGCGCCACGCCCCTGTTCCATCATGACGAGAGGCTGGCCGAAGTGTTCAGACCATCGCCCCAGCAGGCCCCAGGCGTAACGATACGAGAGCCCCACTTGCTGGCAAGCGGCGCGCAGCGATCCTTCGCGGTGAATGCCGGCTAGCAACCCGAACAACTGCATTTCTCCCGACTTGCTTTGCTGCTGTCCGGGTAGCCAGGAGTAATGGAATTTGACGTGAAACATGCTGTATTGAGCCTATTTGAATTGGTTGTACCTGCCCCTAGCATAGCGGAAGCGCCGCAAGGACAGGTTACTATAGGCTTAACAAGAGCCTATTTGCGGCATCTGCAATTCATTCGAAATCACCATGCAAGATATCCTTCACGGCCTCCTTCAAGCTCTGACGCTGGCGACGACCTTCGATCGCGAACTCGTGCGCATTGTGTTGCTGAGCTTCGAGGTATCGGGTGTGGCCGTATTGATTGCAAGCGCGTTGGCGTTGCCGTTCGGCGCCTGGCTTGCCTTGGTGCGTTTTCCCGGCCGCAACACGCTGATTGCGGTCCTGAACGGCATGATGGGGCTGCCGCCGGTGGTGATCGGACTGGTGGTATACCTGCTGCTGTCGCGCGCGGGGCCGCTGGGACCACTGGGGCTGCTGTTCACGCCGGGCGCCATGGTGGTGGCACAGGCGATCCTGATTTTCCCGATCATCGCGGCGCTTGCGCGGCAGGTGATCGAAGACGCCTGGAGCGAATACCGCGAACAGATCACTTCGCTGAACGCGACCCGCTGGCAGGCAATGCAGGCGCTGCTGTGGGATATGCGCTTCACCTTGCTGACATCGGTATTGGCAGGGTTCGGCCGCGCCATCGCCGAAGTGGGAGCGGTAATGATCGTCGGCGGAAACATCGACGGCGTCACCCGGGTGATGACCACCGCCATCGCCCTGGAAACCAGCAAGGGCGATCTGCCGCTGGCGCTTGCTCTCGGCATGGTGCTGATCGCGCTGGTGGTGATCATCAACGCCGCGGCGCAGTTCACCAAGAACCTGGCGATGAAAAAACATGGCTAGCGCGGCGCCGATCCTGCCGCTGCATGTCGATGCGCTCGGCTATCGCGTCGGCGAGGTATCCATCCTGGATAGCGTTTCCTTTCGACTGGAGGCAGGCTCTCGCACTATCGTGCTGGGGCCGAACGGTGCCGGCAAAAGCGTGCTGCTGCGTTTGCTGCACGGCCTGCTGAAGCCTGGCGCCGGCACGATTGCCTGGGCGGCGCCTGCGCCGCAACGCGCGCAGGCAATGGTGTTCCAGCGCCCGGTGATGCTGCGCAGGTCGGTACGCGAGAACATCGAATTCGCATTGCAGCTCGCCGGAAAAGTCGACGTCGCCGACAGGAAGCAGGGTGCCATGGCCGCTCTCGAACAGGTCGGCCTCGCGCATCTCGCCGATCGCCCGGCGCGCCTTTGTTCGGGAGGGGAACAACAGCGCGTGGCACTGGCACGTGCCTGGGCCTTGCAACCGCAGGTGCTGTTCCTGGATGAACCGACCGCCAGTCTGGACCCGGCCGCCACGCGCGCCATCGAAGACACGATAGTCGCCATGCACCGCGCCGGCACGACGATCGTCATGACCACGCACGATATCGCCCAGGCGCGGCGTCTCGCCGACCGTATCCTTTTTTTGCATCACGGCCGGCTTGCCGAAGACGCGCCCGCCGCCACGTTTTTTCAACAGCCCAAGTCGCCAGAAGCGGCGGCATTCATAAAAGGGGAACTGCTATGGTGAATATCCTTCGTCGTGCATTGATCGCCTCCATCGCGGGCTGGGCGCTTTCGACGTGCGGACTTGCGATTGCGGAAGAGAAATTCATCGTCGTCGCCTCGACCACCTCCACCGAGGATTCCGGCCTGTTCAAATACCTGCTGCCGATCTTCCAGGCCAAGAGCGGAATCGCCGTGCGGGTGGTGGCACAGGGTACCGGGCAGGCGCTGGCCACGGCGAAGAAAGGCGACGCCGATGTGGTGTTCGTGCACGACCGCGTGGCCGAGCTGAAATTCGTCGAGGAAGGCTTCGGCATCGATCGCCGCGAAGTCATGTACAACGATTTCGTCGTGGTCGGCCCAAAGGCCGATCCCGCCAAGGTGGCGGGCGGCAAGGACGTGATCGACGCCTTGAAAAAAATCGCCGCGGTCGCCGCGCCCTTCGCTTCGCGCGGCGACAAGAGCGGCACCCACGCGGCCGAGCTGCGTTACTGGAAGCAAGCCGACATCGACCCGCAGACCGGCAAGGGCACCTGGTACCGCGAAACCGGCTCCGGCATGGGGCCCACGCTCAATACCGCCAGCGCCATGGGCGCCTACTCCTTCACCGATCGCGGTACCTGGCTTTCGTTCAAGAATCGCGGCGATCTCATCGTTGCGGTGGAGGGCGACACCAAGCTCTTCAACCAATACGGCGTGATGCTGGTGAACCCGGCCAAGCACGCGCACGTGAAAAAAGAACTCGGCATGCAGTTTGTCAATTGGCTCACTTCCGCCGAAGGCCAGGCCGCCATCGCTGCTTACAAGATCGAAGGACAGCAGTTGTTCTTCCCCAACTTCAAACAAAACGGTTAGGCGCGGACCCGTCTAGTGCGCCGCGCCGATCAACTTGACGGCGGCAACACTCATTACGAAGGCCAGTGTGACGATCAGCCAGCGATTGGGCAGCTTGTAAATCCCCAGCCAGGTGCCGACGACCGCGCCGGCCAGTGCCGAGGCGGTGAGCGGCAAGGCGGCGTTGGGAACGGCCGCGAACGAGAACGAACCCTGGATGATGCCGCCGGCGAGTCCAGCAATGGAATTGGCCATGATGAAAGGCGCCGAAATGCCGGCAGTCGCCTTGGGGCCCGCCCAGCCCATCAGCAGGATGAACGGGCTGAGGAAAATGCCGCCACCGGTGCCGGTCAGCCCCGACAACAAGCCGATGCCGGCGCCGACGAAAGGTGAGGCCACCAGCGGCACACGCACATCAATCTCGGCGCGCTTGTCCTGATCGGTGAAGGCGCGCCACGACAAGTAGGTCGCCGAACAAATCAGTACCACGCCGACCAGCACCTGGTACCACTGCGATGGCAGTTTGATACCGCCACCGACAAAGGCAAGCGGCACCGACCCGAGCAGGAAGGAGCCGACTACCTTGGCATTGAAGAAGCGCGCATGGCGAAAACGCAGCGTGGTGAAGGCGGCCACGGCGATATTGAGTGTCAGCGCGACCGGCCGCATCACTTCCGGCGCCACGCCGACCAGCGCCATCGAAGCGAGGTAGCCCGATGCGCCGGCATGGCCGACGGTGCTATAGAACACGGCGACGACGAAGAATATGCCGGCGAGTTCGAGGATCTGTGTTTCGGTCAAGGCGAATCCGGGGCGATGGCGAAGTGCGTAATATACCGGTGGATATAACGAGTGGTAAAAATTTTTTCGGCGGTCAGCCGCGAGGGGCATCCGCCAGTAATGCGGCGAATTCGGCCAAATCCTCGCGGATGGCGGCGTCGGTGCGGATTTCCATGCGCCGGTAGCTTGTCAGCACGGCTTCGCCGAACCTGGTCAGATGTGCGCCGCCGCCACCGCCGCCGCCGGTGGCGGTATCGATCAGCGGCTCGCGAAAGCAGCGGTTCATGGTGTCGGCCAGATTCCAGGCGCGTTTGTACGACATGCCGAGCTTGCGACCGGCCGAGGAAATGGAACCGGTGTCGCGGATCGCTTCGAGCAGGTCGGCCTTGCCGGGGCCGATGGCGATGTCCTCGCCGAACAGGATACGCAGCTTGCTTGCGGCGATCTGGTGTTTCAAGACGGTGCCGCAGCCGGTGTTACTTGGCGCTGTCCAGCAGGGATTGCAGCTCGCCCGATTGGTACATTTCGCGCAGGATGTCGGCGCCGCCGACGAATTCGCCCTTGACGTAGAGTTGGGGAATAGTCGGCCAGTTGGCGTAGACCTTGATGCCCTGGCGGATTTCTTCGTCCTGCAAGACGTCGACCGTATACAGCGCGGTCACGCCGCAGGCCTTCAGAATTTGCGTGGCGGAGGCCGAAAAGCCGCACATCGGAAACTGCGGCGAACCCTTCATGAATAGCACGACGGGGTGGGAGGTGACGGTCTCGCGGATGCGGTCTTCGGTACTCATGGCGACTCTCCAAACTAACAGGGTGTCATTCTATCAGCCCAACCAGCGTCCGATGGCGATGCGCTCGATGCCGGCGAGGTCGACAGCCGACTTCACTTCGGTGAATCCACGCGCCGTCAACAGGTCGCGACAGGCCCCGGCCTGGTCCCAGCCATGTTCGCACAACAACCAGCCGCCGGCGGCTCCGCGCCAGGCGGGGCGCCCAGTCCGGCGCCACCCGCGAGACGCTCGGCATTGGGCACTCCGCATTTGGCATTCAGCATTCGGCATTTGGCATTCCCTCGGCCCTCAGCTTCGGTCCGCGTATTCCTCAACGGCCGGACACGCGCACATCAGGTTCCGGTCGCCGTACG
>CAZCKI010000024.1:0-14412 GCA_964498815.1 uncultured Burkholderiales bacterium | reverse complement strand
GTCGACCGTGGTGACGCGCTTGGACAGTTGTTCGGCGCGGACGATCGCGGTCGGGGAGTCTGGAGCTTTTTCGGGCATGATTCACGCTGTGAATGGTTGAGGGGAAAGCGATGGGAACAAGTCTGCCCGACGAACGCGAGCTGCAGAATCGGCATACGACCAAGCGGGCATATTGTGGCGCAGAAGGCGATTACAAGTGAATGGCGGCCTGCTGCCTCGTCTCGCGCGGTGTCTTTTCGGCTTGGCGGCGCTGGCGGTCGTCGCGTCAGCGGCGATCGCAGCGAAACCGGCATCGGTAGCCGAACGCATACTGGTCTTCGGCGATAGCCTCGCGGCGGCCTACAACATCGATCCCAAGGATGGCTGGGTGAGCCTGCTGGCCGAAAAAATGCGTCCAGCGGGTGTCGTCATCGTCAACGCCAGCCTCAGTGGTGAAACCACCGCAGGCGGACGCAGCCGCATTCAGGCCGATCTCAAGCGCCACCACCCGACCATCGTGCTGCTGGAACTGGGGGCGAACGATGCCTTGCGCGGCCTCGCGCTGAAAGACACCAAGGCCAACCTGGAAGCCATCGTCGCGGCGTGCCGCGGCACCGGTGCCCGCGTCATCCTGGTCGGCATGCAGATACCTCCCAACTACGGCCTGGACTACGCCGCGCAATTTCGCAACCTCTATCCGGAAATGGCGGCGCGCCAAAAACTCGGCCTGGTACCTTTCCTGCTGGAAGGAATCGCCGACAAACTGGAAAACTTCCAGGCCGACCGCCTGCATCCGATCGCTGCGGTGCAACCACGCATCGTCGAAAATGTGCTGCCGGAAATCCGCAAGGCGATGACCCGCTCCAACCTGCACCGATGACGACGAACCAGACCTCCTCCAGCGGGCCGGCACGCCGGGATCAGCAGGATTTGCCGCTGGATGCCGCAGGGTTGGCCGCGTTCGACCAGATCATCGACGTGCGCAGCCCGGGGGAATTCGCCCTGGACCACCTGCCCGGCGCCATCAATCTGACCGTCCTGGACGATGCGCAAAGGGCTGCCGTCGGCACCTTGTACAAGCAGGAATCGGCATTTGCCGCCAAGAAAATCGGCGCTGCCTGGGTCGCCGCCAATATTGCCCGCCATTTACAGGAATCGTTGGCCAAGCACCCGAAAAGCTGGAAACCACTGGTGTATTGCTGGCGCGGCGGCTCCCGCTCCGGTGCCATGACGCACATCCTGCGCAGTATCGGCTGGGATGCAAAACAGTTGGCGGGTGGCTATAAGGCCTGGCGCGGCCAGGTCATCGCCGACCTGCACACCCTGCCGGAACCGTTTGATTTTCGGGTGATCTGCGGCCGCACCGGCTCCGGCAAGAGCCGCCTCCTGGAAGCGCTGGCGGCCGAAGGTGCGCAGGTCCTCGATCTGGAGCAGCTTGCCGCGCACAAAGGCTCCGTTCTGGGCGAATTGCCGGGGGAATCGCAGCCGTCGCAAAAGTCATTTGAATCGAGTATCTGGGCCACCCTATCGGCTTTCGACGCCGCAAAACCGGTATTCGTCGAGGCGGAGAGCAAAAAAGTAGGGGATTTGCGCGTTCCGCAGCCCTTGATCGAGAGGATGTGGCTGGGCGCCTGCATAGAGGTGCAGACTTCGGCCGAGCTTCGCGTCCGCCTGCTGCGGGAGGAATACGCCCATTTCATCGCCAATCCTGCCCATTTGCTGGAAAAACTGGACTGCCTGTCCCCGCTGCACAACAAAGCGCAGTTGCAGGCATGGATTCGCCAGGTGCGAGACGGAAATTGGGATGAATTCGTAGCCGGGATGCTGGAAAACCACTATGACCCGGCCTACGAGAAGTCGATGTTTTCCAACTACCGGAATGCCCGGGCGGCACACATCTTGATGGTCGCCGACATTTCGGCGGCCGGATTCCGCAAGGAAGCCCGGCGCCTCATTGCCTAAGCGGAAAAGGTAACAGGCGCGAAACAAAAATTTTCACGGCCGCGGCAGGCCATGGGGTAAACTCGGATGCTATCTACGCCTCTCAAATAACAATAATTATTCGACTGCTTCGACATGTCGTCACGCCCCAATAAAATCGGCAAGTACAACATCGTGTCCGAACTCGGCCGCGGCGCAACGGCGGTCGTCTATCTCGGCGAAGACGAATTCAACAACCGCAAAGTCGCCATCAAGGTCCAGGTCAAGGACGATAACGCGAGCCCCGAAGAGGCCCGGCGCTTCGAGAAGCTGTTCCTGAACGAAGCGGCGCTGGTCGGCAAGCTGTCGCACCCCAACATCGTCGGCGTGTTCGACGCCGTGGTCGACGGCGATACGCATTTCATCGTCATGGAGTACGTGAGCGGCGGGTCGCTGAAGAAATTCTGCACCGAGACCAACCTGCTGCCGGTGCGCCAGGCGGTGTTGATCATTTTCAAGATTTGCCGGGCGCTCGATTACGCTTTCCAGAATGGCGTGATCCACCGCGACATCAAGGCGGCCAATATCCTCCTTTCCGAACGCGACGACATCAAGATCTCCGATTTCGGCACGGCACAGATTTCCCAGGCCACGCATACGCAGATCGAAGGTTTTGTCGGCTCGCCCGCGTATATGGCGCCCGAGCAGATCAACGAGGAGCCGCCGTCGGTGCAGACCGATATCTATTCGCTCGGTGTGACCATGTACGAGTTGCTGGCCGGACGCCTGCCTTTCCAGGCGTCCAACTCGGTGGCGATGATCAACAAAATCCTCAACGAAGATCCGACCCCGCTCAAGTCGATTCGCCCCGATTTGCCGGAAAAACTGATCGAGATCGTCGAAGCCGCCATGGCCAAGGACCCGGCCAAGCGCTATCCCGCCTGGTACGCAATGGCGCGCGACCTGGCCGATACCTTTCCGCAACTGGAGAAATATTCATTCGAAATCTCGTCGGCGGAGAAGTTCAACGCCCTGCGAAAGCTCGAATTTTTCAAGGATTTCCGCGATTCCGAGATCTGGGAGGTATTGCGAGGCGCGATTTGGGAGCATCATTCGCGGGAACAAAGCCTGCTGCTGGAGGGAGACATCGGTAACGCCTTTTTCATTGTCGTGGCCGGCCAGGTGAAAGTAACCAAGGACGACAAGCTGCTCAATGTCCTCAAGGAAGGCGACTGTTTCGGTGAAATGGCCTATCTGTCCGGCAACAAGGCCAGGCGCACTGCGTCGATCATCGCGGTGTCCGAGGTGCAACTGCTGAAAATACAGGATGTGCAGCTGGAACAATTGTCGGATGCCTGCCAGCTTCGCTTTAATCGAAAGTTCCTGAAGACCCTGATCGAGCGGCTGGCGTGGACGAGCGAGGTGCTGGTGCAGGTCAAGAAGTAGCCGGACGGATCGATCGGCCGGGATGCAGCGCATCCGCCCGGGCAAAAATCCCGGCACAATGTGTGACGGGCGTGAAATAATTCCGAACAACAATGCGGCTGCGGGCAATCCTGCCCACGGTCGGAATGCAGGGCCAACTTGTCGGGAAACATATGGTACTCAGAGACATATCCATCAAGACCGCCTTGTCCATATTCGTGGGTGTGGTCGCCGCCATTTTTGTCCTGGTGGGGTCGATCTCCTACTTCACGGTGGACTCCTTCAACGATGACTTGCGCGAAGCGGCCGGCAATACGTCGCTGCTGCACTCCTCCAGCGATGCGATGGCCATGCACGATGCGATCCGCGCCGACGTGCTGTCCTTCATTCTTGCCTTCGAGCGCGGGGACTCGGACTGGATGGCAAAGCTGGAGAAGCAATTCAGCACCCACAAGGCAACCCTGAGCCGCGCCCTGGACGAACTCGACAAGGCGCGTGCCAGTGCGGCCGTAAAAGCGACTATCGAGCCGACCCGCGCGGCGGCAGCCTCGTACATCAAGGAATCGGACGAACTGATCGGCCTGGCCAAGACCGACCTGGTCGCGGTGCTGAACCGACTCGGCGACTACGACAAGAAATTCGCCGACATTACGAACAAGCTCGACACACTGTCCGGCACCCTGGAAAAGGAAAACCTGAATTTCCAGGAATCGGCGAAGGGCAAGGGCTTGCGCGCCGCAGCCTCCGTCGCATTCACCGTGCTGATCGGACTGGGGTTGTTGGGAGCGGTAGCCTGGTGGACGTACCAGAATATCTCACGACCGATTCACCAGGTGTTGCTGGCCACCGAAGAGCTGCGCGCCGGCGAAGCCGACCTGACCCGCAAGCTGCCGGCGATGCCCGGCGAGTTCGGCCAAGTGGCCAACTCGATGAACGGCTTTATCGGCCAATTGCACACCTTGATTGCGAAGGTGGCAATCAATGCCGGCGAAATTGCCAATGCCGCCCGCCAGATCAGCGCCGGCAACACCGACCTGTCGGCTCGTACCGAAGAGCAGGCTTCCACGCTCGAGGAAACCGCCTCCAGCATGGAGCAGTTCACGTCCTCGATTCGCCAGAATGCCGAAAACACCAAGCTCGCCAATGGCCTTGCCCTGAGCGCGTCCGACGCTGCCCGCAAGGGAGGCGCGGTGGCGGCAAAGGCGGTGGAAAAAATCACCGCCGTCCATTCGAGTTCGCGCAAGATCGGCGAAATCATCAGCACCATCGATTCGATCGCCTTCCAGACCAATATCCTCGCCTTGAACGCCGCCGTCGAAGCGGCGCGCGCCGGCGAACAGGGCCGCGGATTTGCGGTCGTTGCCGGTGAAGTACGCGCGCTCGCGCAGCGTAGCGCGGCAGCGGCCAAGGAAATCAAGGATCTGATCAATGCCACCGTCGATCAGGTCGGCGAAGGCACCAAGCTGGTCAACGAGGCCGGTACGGCAATGCAGAATATCGTGGTCGGCATCCAACAGGTGACCGAAATCATCAATGAAATCGCCGTCGCCTCCAGCGAACAGGCCTCGGGCATCGAGCAGGTCAACCGCGCCATCGTGCAGATGGAAGACGTGACCCAGCAAAACGCGGCCCTGGTCGAGGAAGCCGCGGCAGCAGCCGAGTCGATGCGGGAACAGGCGGAATCGCTTTCCGACCTGGTGTCGCGCTTCAAGCTGGATGACAGTAAGCTGCGCGAAGACTCCACCCGGGCACGGCGCACGGCGGCGCTGTCGGAAGGCGCCCTGCCCAAATCGGGCAATCGCCTGACCGCAAACGATGGTGCCCGTGGCAAACCCGCCCTCCCCGCCGAACTCGACGGGGAATGGGAAGAGTTCTAGTCGAATTTGCATCCCGGCACGTTGGCCGGGACCGATTTCTCCCCACCATCGCGCGATGCCGGCGCCCGGTCCGGGCCGCGGGTTTTAGGTCCGGCTTGCGCGCATGGAAGCCGACCGGCTCTGCAATCGTTCCACCCCCAGGAACGTAAGCCGCTTGCGACACACGATTTGACAAAGACCGGCCATTGGAAGGTTGCCGCTCTCCATTAGTAACGGCTACTATTTGTAGCTTTTGCGATTGTGTTACATCGGAAAACGACAACGCGCGACGCACAAACGCCTCGCGTAACGGCAAGCGGCGCATTTCAACCCAGGGGAAACGAAAGATGAAGCCATTGGCAGCGGGGGCCATTCTCGTCCGCAGGTGAGACGGTTGCCGGAAAACCTGGCCAATAGCCTGATCGACGACAGCATCGCGAACTACCGCCGGCTTGCACGCGCGGCGGGCCGACGCTGGTATTCACGTCAACAATAATTCCAACGGATCGGTAAAAAATGAAGCTTTCCAATTTGAAGATTAGCAGCCGCCTCGGCATTGGCTTTGGTCTGGTGCTGGCGCTGTCGTCTCTGATCGCGATGACGAGCTTGTCGCGGCTCTACCAATTGAATCGCAACGTTGAAAGCTACGCCTCGGAGCGCGTACCGAAATTGCTGGCGGCAACGACCTGGGCAGAGCTTCTTTTGCAGAACTCGCTCAGCATGCGCGACGCCCTGATCCTGAACGATAAAAAGGAAATCAAGGTCGCGCTGGATAGCATAGACGAGAACAGGAAAGTGTTGTCGGTCGCGCAGGACAGGATCATCAAAGCCGACCTGTCACCGCAGGAGCGTGCGCTCCTGCAGACGATGCAAGATCTACGCAAGGACTACGCTCCCTCGCGGCTCGAGGTTGTGGAAGCCCTGCAAAGAGGCGACTACCCGGTCGCCAAAGAAGCCATGCTCAACAAGATGATGCCGGTCCAGCGAAAGTACGTCGAATCCATCAAGAGATTGATCGAATACGAGGAAGCGCAAAGCCTGGTGGACGCCCGACAAGCCAACGCCAGCTATCGAAGCGGCTTCTGGCTGGTCGTCGGCCTGGCCATTCTTGCCGTCCTGACCGGTACGATTGCCGCTTTCCTGATCGCCCGCAGCATCGTTTCGCAACTCGGCGGGGAGCCCGGCGATGCAGGCGATATCGCCGGCCGCATCGCCGCCGGGGATCTGACCACAAAAATCTCGCTACGGGCCGGCGACAGCAGCAGCATGATGTCGGCCATGAGCAGCATGCAGTCCAATCTGGCGGCCATCGTCGGTTCAGTGCGGATTTCCGCCGAGTCGGTGGCGACGACGGCCGATCAGGTGGCCGGCGCCACCCAGGACCTGTCCCAGCGCACCGAGGAACAGGCGTCCAGCCTGGAGGAAACGGCGTCCAGCATGGAAGAGCTGACCAGCACGGTCAAGGAAAACACCGGAAATGCCACGCAGGCCAATCATTTCGCCCAAAGTGCCAGCGCCAGTGCCGAAAGAGGCGGGGTAGTGGTTCGGCAGGTCGTGTTCACCATGGAAGCCATCACCGCCAGCTCCAAGCGCATTGGCGACATTATTTCGGTGATCGACGGCATCGCCTTCCAGACCAATATCCTGGCGCTGAACGCCGCCGTGGAGGCAGCCAGGGCCGGCGAACAGGGCCGCGGTTTCGCGGTGGTCGCCTCCGAAGTCCGCAGCCTGGCCCACCGCTCCGCTGCGGCGGCCAAGGAAATCAAGCAGTTGATAGGGCAATCCGTGGACAAGGTCGAACTGGGCGCCAAACAGGTCGTGGAGGCGGGTGAGACCATCGACAGGTTGGTGGCCGACGTCAAGCGGGTCAGCGAGCTGATGGGGGAAATCGCCAACGCCAGCGTGGAGCAGGGTCAGGGCATCGATCAGGTCTGCCAGACCGTCTCGCAGATGGATAGCGTGGTGCAGCAGAACGCCGCCGTGGTGGAAGAATCCGCTTCCGCAGCCGATTCGATGAGAATCCAGGCTAGGCACTTGCTGGATGCGGTGGGCAAGTTCAAAATTGCCAGCAGGCAAGGCGGCTCGGCCGACGCGCAAGCGGCAACGCAAATGCGCGCCTCGCGGCCGGGCGGCGGGCAGTTGCTGTCCCGGCCCGGCAAAGCGTCCGCAGGCCAGATGAAGAGCGGGGCAGGCAAACCCGCCAAGGGATCGATCGGGCTCGATGGCGACTGGGAGGAATTTTGACGAAATTGGCTGCGATGGGAGCCGCATCGGACTCGCGGGCTCCGGCCGGCATAAAAAGGGGCGTCAATCCGCGCGGCGCGATCGTGCCGTTAGCCGATTTTCGCGTTAAATTCAGTGTGGGCGAAATCGCCTACAATGACTTCGCCGTCGGTGCGGACGAATGGCGGGAATTTTGAAACCGGCAGAAAGATTGCGGACATGAATATCGGCATCCATTCCGGCACGGCCCCGACAGCTACCCAGCAGGCCTTACGCGAATTCCTGGTCTTCACCCTCGGGACGGAAGACTACGCCATCGATATTCTCAAGGTGCAGGAGATTCGTGGCTACGACTCCGTCACGCGCATCGCCAATGCCCCGCCCTTCATCAAAGGGGTGATCAACCTGCGCGGCGTGATCGTGCCGATCGTCGACCTGCGCATCAAATTTTCGCTTGGCGAGCCGGTTTACAACGAATTTACCGTCGTCATCATTCTGAATATCGGCCGTCGCGTAATCGGCATCGTGGTCGACGGCGTCTCCGACGTCGTCTCCATGCCCGAGGAAGCGATACACGCTGCCCCGGAAATGGGTGCCTTCGACACGCAATATCTGGTCGGGCTGGCCACCCTCGACGATCGCATGCTGATCGTGGTCGACATCGAGCGCCTGATGAGCAGCTCCGACATGTCTCTGATCGACCAGGCGGCGGCGTGACCGGCGAAATGGACGCCACGCTGGCCGAACTGCGCGTCCTGACCGAGCGTGTTCGCACGCAGATCGATGCCGCGCACAGCGAGATCGGCGAAACGCGCGCCATCCTGCGCGACGCCATCGAACGTCTGATACCTGCGTTTACCGGCCAACGCGCGCAATCCGCGGATATGCACCTGGCCATCCACGAGGCGGCCTTTTCTGCGCTGCAATTCCAGGACATTTCCGACCAGCAACTGGCGCATGCACAGGCGCGGCTGGTAGCCCTTCGCACACAGTTCGATTGCATTCTGACCACGTTTGGCAACGGCACGACATCGACGGCCACCCAGCAGCAACTGCTGGCGCTGGTGAAAAACGCCAATGAACAATTGGCGAAGCTCGATGTGTCCCACGTCAAACCTGTCGCAAAGCCGCATTTGGGCACCGGCGACATGGAGATTTTTCAATGATGACCCCTACTTTCCTGCGAAAGCCCTGACATGAAGACGATTCTCACCGTTGACGATTCGCCCTCTATCCGACAAATGCTCGCCTACGTGCTGTCCAGCAATGGATACAAGGTGATCGAGGCCGCGGACGGAGAATTGGGACTGGAGGCTGCCCAGCAGCACAGCGCCGACCTGGTGATTACCGATCACAACATGCCAAAAATGGATGGCATTGCGCTGATCAAGGCCTTGCGCGCCCTGCCCGGCTACCAGAAAGTACCGATCATGATGCTGACGACCGAGTCTTCACCGGCGCTCAAGCAACTGGGCCGCGAGGCCGGAGCCAGCGGCTGGATGGTGAAGCCGTTTGACCCGGACAAGCTGCTGCAAATGGTTGCCAAAGCCGTTGGTCCGGCGACACCCGCCTAGTCCACTCATTCGATACGCGCCGATCGCATGGCACTAGACCTGTCCCGTTTTGCCAAGGCGTTCTTCGAAGAAGCCGCAGAGCATATTCACGCGCTGGAATCGCTGCTGGTGACGCTCGACTTGCGCGCGCCGGACGCGGAAGCGCTTAATGCCATCTTTCGCGCGGTGCATTCGATCAAGGGCGGCGCGGCCGCATTCGGCCATACCGCGCTGGCCGAGTTTACCCACGACTTCGAATCGATCCTGGACCGGGTGCGCAAAGGCAAGCTCACTTTGACTAAACCGATGGTCGACCTGTTCCTGAAGAGCGGCGACGTGATGCGCGATCACCTGGTCGCGCTGGAGCAGGAAACACCGCCTGACCCGCACGCCCTGGGAGTCATGAAAGACGCCCTCAACGATGTGGTGGAGCAGCCGGCCCCGATGCCCGCGCCGGCGGCGCCCGAATTCCTGGCACCGCATTTTCGGATCTCGATCCGGCTGTCGGCGGCACAGTATCCGGATGCGGAGTCGATCGCCGAATTGATCACCGATATCGGCGGCATGGGCGAAATCCTGGCTCATGAGACCGAACCAATCGACGCGGACTCGATCGAACTGCGTTTCGCCCTGTTGGCCGAAAACGACGCCGATGAATTGAAGGAAAGCCTGGAATTTCTGGTGCCGGCGGAGGCAATCGACATCGTGTTTATCGATGTCACGGCGGCAGCGCCGGCAGCGGAGACCGAAGACGACGAAACCGCCTTTGAATTCTTCGAACCGCTGGAGCCGGCGCCAACGACAACAGCGGCGCCGGCGAGCACCGAGAGCGATGTCGCATTGCAATCGCTGGTTGACGCGAGTTCGATCCGCGTCAATGTGGCCAAGATCGACCAGCTTATCAACCTGGTGGGCGAGTTGGTCATCGCCGAATCGATGCTGGCACAGGCGGCGGGATTTATTCCGCAAGCCGATCAACCCCGCCTGACTGCGGGCCTTGCCCAGTTGGAGCGCAATACCCGCGACCTGCAGGATGCCGTGCTGGCGATTCGCATGCTACCGATCAGCTTCGTCTTCAGCCGCCTGCCGCGCCTCACCCGCGATCTCGCCGACCGGCTGGGCAAGCAGATCGAGCTGGAGATGCTCGGCGAGGATACCGAGCTCGACAAGAGCGTGATCGAAAAGATCGCCGATCCGCTCACGCACCTGGTACGCAATGCCATCGACCACGGCATCGAAACCGCGCAAGATAGAGTTGCCGCCGGCAAACCGGCGGCCGGCAGGTTGACCATTCGCGCCGCGCACCAGGGCGGCAGCATCGTCATCACCGTCAGCGACGACGGCGCCGGGCTCAACCGCGAGCGCATCCTGGAAAAGGCCCGCCAACTTGGCCTCGATGGCGGCGACACCTGGGCCGACGAAGAAATCTGGCAGCTGATTTTCACCCCGGGCTTCTCGACGGCAGCCGAGGTGACCGATGTATCCGGGCGCGGCGTCGGCATGGACGTGGTTTGGCAAAATGTCCACGCACTCGGTGGCAAAGTCGAAATCAGCTCGATGACCGGCCGCGGCACCACCATGGTGATCCGGCTGCCGCTGACGCTCGCCATCCTCGACGGCATGACGATCGGCGTCGCCGACGAGACCTACATTCTGCCGCTGGCCAATGTTTCCCAGTCGCTGCAGCCCTCCCCGGACGATATCAAGACCGTCAACGGACAAAAAGTCGTTTCGGTGCGCGGCGAATACATCCCGATCACCTCGTTGGCCCGCCTGTTTCAGCTCGCCGACAACAATGCCGATAGCGCCATCCTGGTAGTGCTGGAAATGGACGGCCGCCGCACTGCCTTGCAAGTGGACGCCCTGATCGGGCAGCAGCAAGTGGTGCTGAAAAGTCTGGAAACCAATTTCCGCAAAGTCAAGGGCGTGTCCGGCGCCACCATCCTGGGCGACGGGCGTGTAGCTTTGATCCTCGATGCGGGTTTTCTGGTCAGCATGGCCCATACCGCGCCGCGCGAAAAATCCGGGACCATGTATGCGGCGTGAATTCCTGCACATGGATGCCCCCTTGCAGCGGACCGAGACCGGCACGCAGAAAATGCGCGCGCGCAGCTCGGACATTTCGCCGAAATTGCGCGCCGTGCTGTTCCTGATCGACGGTGTCCGCACCTACGGCCAATTGCTCGATCGCGCCGGCGGCTTGCGTGATTTGCTGGATTCCCAGTTGCGCGACCTGATTCAGCTGGGCCTGGTGGAGACCCTGAGCCCGTCCGGCATCGGCCGCACTCCGGAAAGCACCGATGCGACGGCCCCTACCGCCCGCCATCACGGTCAAAAGGCGCAGGACCTGCCGCCGGTGGTCGCGGCCAAGATGCAGTTGCTGTTGCGCCTGGAAACGATCCGTTCGAGCGACATCGATTTGCTCGGTGCGCGGCTGCTGGAAGCCAAGACCCTCAAGGAACTTGCCGTTACCGCCAAGGCGGTTGCGGCCGATCTGAAGGTAACCGCGAGCGACGTGGAAAGCGAGCGCTTCTGGAAGCAGGCGAAGGAAATATTGACCGCCTGGCGCGATATGTCGGCCAAGTCTGATCCGGAATTATGAACGCGCCCGTTGCCGACCGACTCGCATCCAGCGCGCGGCCCTTCCAGCAATTCGAATTTTCGGACGGCGATTTTCGCCGCCTGAAAAAGCTCATCTTCGATTACGCCGGTATCTCCCTCAATGACAGCAAGCGCGCGATGGCGTACGGACGCATCGCCAAGCGCCTGCGCGCGGTAGGGCTGAAGACATTCCGCGAATATCTCGATACCGTGGAGGCGACCGACAGCGACGAGCGCATGCAGTTCGTCAACGCACTCACCACCAACCTCACCTATTTTTTCCGAGAAGCGCATCATTTTCCGACCCTGGTCGAGCATCTGCAAAATCGCTACGCGGGCCAGACCATGACGGTATGGAGCGCCGCCTGTTCGACCGGCGAGGAGCCTTATTCGATCGCGATGGCGGCCATCGAAGCGTTCGCTACCGATCAGCCGCCGGTGCGCATCATCGCCTCCGACCTCGATACGCACGCGTTGAACACGGCCGAAGAGGCGGTGTATTCGATGGAGAAACTGGAAACGCTGGCGCCGGCGCGTCTGAAGCGGTTTTTCCTGCGCGGCACCGGAGCGCACAAAGGCTATGCCCGCGTGCGGCCGCAGGTGACGCGCATGGTCGAATTCCGGCAAATCAACCTGCACGATGAGGCCTGGAATATCGGCGGCCCGCTGGCGGCCATTTTCTGCCGCAATGTGATGATCTACTTCAACAAGGAAACCCAGACGCGAATACTGGAAAAATTTGTTCCTCTGTTGAAACCCAACGGGCTGCTGTTTGCCGGGCATTCCGAGAATTTTTTCTACAACGCGGGCGACTTGTTTCGCATCCGCGGCAAAACCGTATATGAAGTGGCCGATGGCGCGCCGTGACCATGAACGATAGAGATCCGGGGGTAGGCTCCCCCACCCGTTACTTCGACCGCAAATTTTCGTGCGAGGCCGCCAAGATTTTGCCCGGCGAATATTTCGCCACCGACAAGGACATGCTGCTCGTCACCGTGCTGGGTTCCTGCGTGGCGGCCTGCCTGCGCGATACGCGCCTCGGCATCGGCGGAATGAATCATTTCATGCTGCCACGCAGCAGCGAACAGGATTTCTCCAACCCGGTGTCGATGTCGGCGCGCTACGGCACCTATGCGATGGAAATCCTCATCAACCAGCTGATCAAGATGGGCGGCGCGCGCCACCACATGGAAGCCAAGGTGTTCGGCGGCGGCAATGTGCTGCGCGGCTTCACCGCCAACAATATCGGCGAATCGAATGCAAGCTTTGTCACCGAATACCTGGAAGCGGAAGGCATCCGCATTGTGGCCGAGGACATGCTCGGCGTGCATCCGCGCAAAATCTACTATTTTCCGCAAACCGGTCGCGTGCTGGTGAAGAAGATCCGCGAATTGCACAACCACACCATCGTCGAACGCGAAAGCGAATACAATCTCCGCCTGCGCAACGCCGACATGAGTGGCGACATAGAAATATTCAAGTAGAGACTCAACATGAAAATCAAAGTGCTGGTGATCGACGATTCTGCCTTGATCCGCAATATCCTCAAGGAAATCATCAACGAGCAAAGCGACATGACGGTGGTCGGCTCGGCGCCCGACCCGCTGGTCGCGCGCGAAATGATCCGCACGCTCGATCCGGACGTGCTGACGCTCGACATCGAAATGCCCAATATGAACGGCTTGTCGTTCCTGCGCAGGCTGATGCGCGTGAAGCCGATGCCGGTGGTGATGCTGTCCTCGCACACCCAGGAAGGCTCGGATGTCGCATTCCGTGCCCTGGCAATGGGCGCGGTCGATTTTGTCGGCAAGCCCGTGGCGGGAGCGCAAAGCGACGACGACTACGCCGCCACCATCGTCGAAAAAATTCGCGGCGCCTACGCCGCCCGCGACAAGATCGAGCCGCTGGAGCTGGCCCGCGCGGTCGACGCCGATGAAGTGCTGCCGATGCTCAAGAACGACGCCATTTCGCAAAAGCGCCTGATCGCGATCGGCGCATCGACCGGTGGCGCCGAGGCGCTCAAGGATATCCTCGAAGCGATGCCCGAAGACAGCCCGTCGATCGTCATCGCGCAACACATGCCGGCCACCTTTACCAAGCTGTTTGCCAAGCGCCTGGATGGTCTTTGTAAGATTACCGTCAAGGAAGCCGAAGACGAGGAGCCGATCCTTCCCGGCCATGCCTACGTGGCGCCCGGCGGCTTTCACCTGCGTGTGAAGCGCTACGAAGGTCGTGGCCTCGGCATCAAGCTGGGCTCGGACGCGCAGGTCAATTTGCACCGCCCGTCGGTGGACGTGCTATTCGACTCGGTGTCGGAAGCCGCCGGCGCCAACGCCATCGGCGTGATCCTGACCGGCATGGGCAAGGACGGCGCGCTGGGGCTGTTGCACATGCACGAAAAGGGCGCCTACACCATCGCCCAGGACGAGGCCACCTCGATCGTATTCGGCATGCCCAAGGAAGCGATCGAAGTGGGCGCGGTAGACCTGGTGGTGCCGCTGCCGCAGATCGCGCGACGCATCATTGCACAGCTATCCGGCGCCAACGACGCGGGCCTGGTGGCAGGCGAAAAAACCCACGGCTAGTCCGATACGCCCCGCCGTTCAGGCGGCGTGCTGCCAACCCTTCGGGATGGAGCCGAGCAATTTTCTCGTGTATTCCTGCCGCGGATTGAGGTAAATGTCGTCGGCATTGGCGACCTCGATCACATCGCCTTCCGACATCACCATCACCTGGTCGGAAATGTATTTCACCACGGCCAGGTCGTGCGAAATAAAAATGTAGCTCATCTTGTATTCGTCCTGCAGGTCCTGCAGCAGGTTCAATACCTGCGCCTGGACCGAGACATCGAGGGC
>CAZCKI010000023.1:0-14751 GCA_964498815.1 uncultured Burkholderiales bacterium | reverse complement strand
TTCAGTCCATCGTTGGAAGATGGGTACTTGCCGGTGTCGAGCTTGTACAGCTCCAATTGCGCTGCCAGCGCCGCCACCTTGCCTTTGGCGATGCGAGCCTGTGCATTGTCCTGCTGGCCGAAGATGCGGCCGCCGGCCCACGCCATGAGGGCGCCGATAATGGTAATGACGATAAGGATTTCGATCATCGTGAAACCGCTGGCGCGCGGGGATGAGTAATTGCGTGGCATGGTTACCTCACGGGAAAATTTTGTTTGACGTTCGATTTGACGTTCGATGTAGCGTTCAGTTCGGCAGGTCCATCATGCCCAGCATGGGGTCCAGGATCAGGTAGATGACAAAACCGATGAACAAGGCCAGCAGGATGATCATGACCGGTTGCAGCAGGGCCATCGCGCGCTTGACCGCGTAGCCGACTTCGCGGTCGTACAGCTCCGCGACCTGCAGCAGCATTTCGTCGAGGCGGCCGGTTTCCTCGCCGACCGCGATCATCTGTACCGCCAGCTTGGGAAATACCGCCGTTTCCAGCATCGGCTTGGCCATGCCGCGCCCACCTTTCAACTCACGCGCGACCACTTCGACGGCGTCGCGAAACACGGCGTTGCCCAAGGTATCCTTGAGAATCGACAGCGCGGTCAGCAACGGCACGCCGTTTTGCAGCAATGTTGCCAGCGAACGGGAGAAACGCGCCATTTCGATGCGCGCGATCAGGCCGCCCACGATCGGCCACCCCAATAAGCGTGCATCCCATCGTATCCTTGAGGCCGGCTGGGTAAACGAGCGATGCACCGCCAACACGATGGCCGCCACCAGGCCGATCACCAGCGGCCAGTTGGCGCGCAGGAAAACGCTGGTGACCAGCAAGCCCTGCGTGGCGGTCGATAGTGCCGCGCCGGACTGGTCGAAAATCTGCTTGAACTGCGGCACCACCACGGTCAACAGGATGCCGAGCGAAACAAAAGTGGCAAACAGCAGGAAAGCAGGATAGATCAGCGCGGAAATAATGCTGTCCTTTAGTTCCTTGGCGCGCTCCATGTAATCGGCGAGGCGCATCAATACACCGCCCAGCGATCCGCCGACTTCGCCAGCGCGCACCATGTTGACGAAAAAGCGCGAGAACACTTCGCGGTGCGCATCGAGTGCCTTGGAGAGCGCCGTGCCGCCGCGCACTTCGTTGCGAATCGCCGTCAGCAGTTCACCAACCGCAGGTTTGTCGGCGAGATTGATCAGGATTTCCATGCTGCGGTCTAGCGGCAGGCCCGCTTTCAACAAGGTGGCCAGCTCGCGCGTGAGCAGGGTGAGGTCGTTCTGCGAAACCCGGCTGCGGCCCCGCGCACCCGGACGCGCCAGCACGGCGGTGGCGACGTTTTGCGCACCGTCGGCATGGACCTCGACCGCGCGGATCGGAATGAGACCGGACGATTGCAGGTGCGCGATCACGCCGGACTGGTTGGCGCTTTCCAGCACGCCTTCCTGCACGTCGCCGGCGGGACTGACCGCTTTGTATTGAAACAGAGGCATGTTAGGGCCTGTTCACACCAAAATCATGTGCACGGCGGGGTGCGGAAGGGTGCAGGGCAAGGCGCGGACACCGCCGTTTGGCACGCCCCAAACAAGGTGGACGCAACGCCGCTTCGCATTGGCCAACCCAAGGCCCTTCCCCACCCCGCCCCGGAGGGCTCATTTGCCAACTGCGCCCCAGAAAGTCCGCATGCTGCGTTGCAGCTCGTTGCGGTGCTGCGGGCAGCGCTTCCTCGCTGCGTCTTGCTTGCGAACTTTCTGGGGGTAACGTGCGCATGATTTTGGTGTGAACAGGCCCTGACTCAATCTTCGCGCGTCACGCGCAGGATTTCTTCCATGGTGGTAATGCCCTGCACGGCCTTCTTCAGGCCGTTTTCGTACAGGGTCTCCATGCCGCCGGCGATTGCCGCCGTGCGGATTTCCGAGGAAGTGGCATGGCGCATGACCAGGCTCCTCAGCTGGTCGGTCATGGTCAGCACTTCCATGATGCACTGGCGGCCGAAATAGCCGGTGTGCCCGCAATGTTCGCAGCCCTTGGCATGCTGCAAGGTGATCTTGGCATCCTGGCTGAAGCGCCGGAGACCGAGCTGCTCGACCACTTCCTCGACCGGGTGATAGGCCTCCTTGCAGTGCACGCACAGGAGCCGCACCAGCCGCTGCGCCTGGATGCCGACCACGGTGGAGGTCATCAGGTAGTCTTCCACGCCCATATCGAGCAGGCGGTTGATGGTGGAAGCGGCGTCGTTGGTATGCACAGTGCTGAGTACCAGGTGACCGGTCAAAGCTGACTGCACGGCGATCTGCGCGGTTTCCAGGTCGCGGATTTCGCCGATCATGATCACGTCCGGGTCCTGGCGCACGATGGAGCGAAGCGCGCTGGCGAAGGTGAGGTCGATCTGCGGTTTCACCTGGATCTGGTTGATGCCGGCCATCTGGTATTCGACCGGGTCTTCGACGGTGAGGATTTTCACGTCGGGCTGGTTGAGGCGATCCAGCGCGGTATAGAGCGTGGTGGTCTTGCCGCTACCGGTAGGGCCGGTGACCAGCAGGATGCCGTGCGGCTGATCGAGAATGGCGTTGAACACCTTGAGGTTGTCGTCGTCGAAACCGAGCGCGTGGAAATTGAGCGCGACACCGCCCTTGTCGAGGATCCGCATCACCACCGATTCGCCGTGCAGGGTCGGCACGGTGGACACACGCAGGTCGATTTCCTTGCCCTGCACCCGCAGTTTGATGCGGCCATCCTGCGGCAGGCGCCGCTCGGCGATATCGAGGCTGGCCATGATCTTGATGCGCGAGATCACTGCGGCCGACAACCGGCGCGGCGGCGATTCGGTTTCGTGCAGCACGCCGTCGATGCGGTAGCGCACGATCAGGCGGTTTTCGAACGGCTCGACGTGGATGTCGGAGGCGCGCCGCTCCAGTGCGTGGTTGATGATGAGGTTGACCAGCCGGATCACCGGCGCTTCCGAGGCGAGGTCCTTCAACTGCTCGATGTCGCCGAATTCCTGGTCTTCGTCGCGGGTGGCGATGTTGTCGACGATCTGGCCCATCGACGATTTGCCGCTGCCGTAAAGCCGCTCGTAGAGGACTTCGAAATCGCTGCCCGCCAATAACTTTGGCGTGACGCGCTTGCGGGTGGCGGCGCCGAACGCCTGCACGGTATAGCTGTCGGCCGGGTCGAGCATGGCAACCACCACTTCTTCGTCATCCTCCGCCACCGGGATGGCGCCGGCCTCGTGGATGAAGCGCGCCGACACCACCTCTTCGAGCAGGGGTAGTTCGGGCGATTCGCTCGCCTCGAAGATCACCCAGCCGCGCTGCTGCGCCAGCGCCTCGGCGAGTTCGCGGCTGGAAATCATGCCCATCCGCGTCAATACGCTGCCCAGCTTTTCCCGGCTGGCCGATTCGGCGCGCGCCGCTTCCTGCACTTTCAGCGCACGATCGAGGTTGGCCGCGTCCAGCTTGCCGCGCGCCAATAGCACTTCGCCAATTTTTGGGGAACCAGATTCCACCACAACGCCTCGAAGGTAGGGAGGGAAAGTATAGCAGCGCACCCCTCTGCGGTGCCGTTCGCCGCCGACTGTATTGTTACTGGATTTTGCGGCGATTCAAGGGATTGACAGCGATTACAGCCAGCAAGCTTGCAAGTCGACGTGCAAGCCGCCCCAGCGGTAGCGGCGCAATTCCAGAATTCTGAGCGGCCGGCTCACCGCGTGAGCCCGCACCCGCAGTTCGCGCGCCTCTCCGGCCGCGATGCGATCGTGCGGCAACGCAACGCGGACGACCGCGAGCGGGCCGAGGCCCTGCAGGTCCACCCGGCCTGAGGCATAGCCGCGAGCCGGATGACCCCACTCGATTTCCAGCGAACCGGCGCTATCGAAGCACTCCACCAGCGGAAACAGGGAAATCGCATCCAGTTCGACGGCGGATTCGAAATCCAGCCAGTACGAGTGGCAATCGGTATTGCGCAAATCGCCGGATGGCTGCAGCAGGAATCCGGCGTCGTGCAAGGCGCGGAGCCTCGCATTTGCGGCCAAGTCGGGGAACGCGCTCGACACCGCCTGCCAGGCGTCGCGGCGGTCCCGCAGCCTGGCCGCAAGCTTGGCGCGAGGTTGCGCGCGTGCCGTAGCCGCTGACGCCGCATCCTGATCCTGCGCGGGGATCGGCAGGATGACGCCGCGCGCGCGCAATTTGCGGTCGAAGAACTGACCGGGCAGCAACTGTTCGAACGCCGTGTTTTCGAGGTCGTTGGCGCCCACCACGCGCGCCGACAGGCCGGCCCGGCGCGCGGCGGCCAGAGCCGGTGCGGCGACATCGAAGCCGTTGACGATGACGGCGGCGAGCGGCAGGCTCTGCAACAAATCGGCCACGGCATCCACCTCGGGGAGCACCGAAAAGCGGGTGGCTTCGCCCTCGTTACCGGCTTGGGTGCTCATTTCCACGAACACCGGTCGCACGCCATTGCGATCGACCTTGGCCATCCAGCGCGTCATGGCGAGCGATGGCGCGCTGGCAAGCCAGGCGCATACGCGGTTTTCCTCGAAGGTGATCGCTGTGGTCGCCTCCTGGAGCACGTCGAGAAACCTCGGCAACACGGCTGCGGTGTCGTACTGGCCGGCGACGACCTGCAAGGCCTGCGCGGCGATGTTCCTGCGTAACGGCGCGTCATCGATCAATCGTTCGATTTGCCGGCGCCATTCGGCCACGTCCTCGCCGGCAAAGAGTCCCGTTTCGCCATCGCGCACGCTGGACAGGTAGGGCTCGGCACGCGAATACACGCCGGCCGCTCCGCTGGCGGTGATTTCGAGGAACTTGTTCGGGCATTTGCTCGCCTCGAAACGGGTGGCCCCGATGGGAGCCACCAACACATCGGGGCGCGCTTCGCAGACGGTCTTGGCGTAGCCGGCGTAATTGAACTGGTACGGGTGAAACTGCACCCGGCCCGCCGGCAGGTCGGCAAACTCCTCGGGCAGGGCGTTGGACATCACCAGGATGCGCACATCGTCGCGCGCGCGCGCGATTTCCACCAAAGCTGCGAATGGCGCCAGGTTCTTGCGCAGCGATCCGACGTAACCGATCACCGTCGGCGCCTTGTCGTTGCGAGGTGCGCGCGGAAACACCGACAGATCGACATTGGTCGGAATCTGCATCAGCTTCCTGGCGTGCGGGGCAAGATCGTCCGCCAGCGCCTGGTTGTAGGTAAGCGTCACGTCCGCCTGCTGCAGGCAGTGCAGGAAGTTATCAAAGTCGGGCAGGCCCGGCGCAAAAATGCCCGCGTACTCGTGCCATTCGCGTCCCAGCCAGAACCAGTTGTCGTCTAGCATGTACAGCGTCGCAACGCCGTTGCCGCGGCAAAAATCCATCAGGCGCGCGCCGTTGGCGCTACGCACGCGGCTGAAAATGACCAGGTCGCAAAACGCCAGGTCGGCGGCTTGGGCGAGCGTGTCGAGGCAGCTGCGCCACTCGACCAGGCCCCAATCGCGCATGCGCTCGAAATAATTGAAAAAGCAAAGCTGGTTGTGCGCGGGTTCGTTGACGCCACCCAGCACGACGATACGCAACGGTCGTTTACCGCGTATTTCATCGAGACGCGCGCGCAGTTCGGTCGGCAGCGTTGCCCAACGATCATCCGCCGGCGTGGTTGCATCTGGTCGCGGGGTTTTCGTCTCGCTTTCCAGGAGCGGCGCCGTACGCATGCGCTCGCCTTGCGCCCACATCATGCATTGCTGGACTTGCGAAGCCGGCATGGCGAGGCGCCGTGCAAACGGAAAAGTGTGCCAACCACGCGAAGGAATCGGCTGCAGCGGCAGGCAGGCGATGCTTTGTCGGTTCGCCACGCGCAGCGTGAACTCCCACCAGAAAGCTCGCTGCAAAGCCGGCGCGCGGCTGAAGCCGCCCAATTCTTTCCACATCGAACGGCGCAGCACGCTGTTCGCCATCGGCACCAGGTCCAGCATCTGCAACCATGCCCTCGGCGCGTCCGGCGCGAAACCGTCATCGGGATGGGTGAGATAGCTCTGGTGGGCGAAGCGGCGGCGCTCGCCGCTGCCGCGATAGCCGCAGACCAGCCCGGCATTTTGGTTCCGTGCCTGCGCAAGCAAAGCGGCCTTGTTGGCAAACCAGGTGCTGACTTCGACCCCGGGCCACAGGAAAGAGTGAAACTCGGCGTTCGTTTCGGCGAGGCCTCGCTCGATCAACTCGGCGGGTAGATGGCTCTCCTGCGCCAGGACGCTGACGGTAGCATTGGCGATGGCGAGTTTTTCGGAGCCGATGCTCTCTTGCCACTCCGGCCCGTCGACGACGATGTGAATCGGGTCGTTGTCGCCGCGCGTTTCGACGAAATAGCGGATCGCGGCTAGCATCGCCACCGCCTCGTCGCGCAAGGCTTTGCGGTCGCCGAGGATCAGGACCAGCGTGGTGAGGCCGCCGCCGCTCATCCGGATGCCTACGCAGGGACGCCGAGCACGGACTCGCGATATTGGCGCACCACATCCGCGGTCGGGCCGTCGGCGCGCAGGCGCCCGTGGTCGAGCCACAAGGTACGCGAGCAATAATCGGTGAGCAATTCCAGGCTATGCGAGGAAAAGACCAGGATTTTTCCCTGGTCCATGAATTCGCGCATGCGCTTGTTGGCTTTTTCGGTGAAGGACAGGTCGGCCGCGCCGATCACCTCGTCCATCAGCAGGATTTCCGGATTGACCGCCGTCGAAACCGCAAAGGCCAGGCGGATGAACATGCCGCTCGAATAGGTGCGAGTCGGATAGTCGAGGAACTCACCCAGCTCGGAGAAGGCGCCGATCTCCGGCAGCTTTTCCTCGATTTCGTCCGGCGACATGCCGAGCAGCATGCCGCGGATGCGGATGTTTTCCCAGCCGGAGCGGTTGTATTCGAAGCCGGTAGCAAATTCGAACAGCGGACAGACGTGGCCGACGGTGCGAGCACGCCCCGAGGTCGGCGGGTAGATGCCGGCCATCACTTTCAGGAGTGTCGATTTTCCTGCGCCGTTGTGGCCGATCAGGCCGACCCGTTCACCGGCTTTGATTTCCAGCGAGACGCCTTTCAATGCATCGACGAAATGGGCGGTCTTGGCGGAGCCGCCGCTCTTCAACGCAGCCAGAAACCCTTTCAGCGTTTGGCCGTCGGCAGCGGCACCCACGTTGAAGCGAACACCGACGTCGGATAGCGAAATGGACAATTCGGTGTTCATAGGATGTAAACGATACGGCGGTCGAATATCTTGGCCGTCACCAGGGCGACGGCGCCGATCAGGAGCAGGTAGATGCCGCTGGCGACATAGATGGCACCGTCTGCCGCCACGCTATCCACCAGCGGGCAGCGAATCACTTCGATCAGGTAATAAAACGGATTGAATTGGTAGACGAAGCCCAGGCCGCGTTCGTTGAGGATGCCGACGGTGGGAAACACCGGCGTAACCAGGAACATCACTTGCAGCAACGAAGTCATGCCGTGCGGCAGGTCGCGAAAGCGCACCGAGGCATAGGCCATGATGGTGGCGTGCAGGTAGGCCGCCAACGCCAATATCGCAAAGCCCGGCAGCGCCCACAGCATGCCCCAGCCGATCGGCCTCTGGAACAACAGCATCACGCCGAAAAACACCAGCACGCCGATCGCCAGCACCACGCTGGCGTTGACCAGCACGCGCAAGATATAGATCTGCTTGGGATAGGTGAACTGCTTGATATAGCCTTCGGCATAGATGAAGGCGTTGCCGCCGTCGGTCAGCGTCTGGGTGAGGTAACCCCACACCACGAAGCCGATGGTGAGCTTGGGCAGGAAGTCGTGCAATTCCTGGTGGAACAATGCCGAATAGATCACGCCGATGCCGCCCACCCACATGGCGAGATTCAGCACGATCCACAGCGGGCCAACCATCGACTTGGCAAACCGGTTGCGAATATCGGCGAGTCCCAGGTGCAGCCACACGCGCCAGTTCTTGAGGGCGCGGATGTTGTCGCGGAGAAGACTGCTGCTCATGTCGCCGCTCCGCTCACGCATTCCATGGTGAGGTACTGCGCATCGCCGCGAATGGTGGTAAAGCCACAGCGCTCGTACAGAGTGATCGCACGCAGATTGTCGGCGAACACTTCCAGGTACAGGCGCGATAGCGACAGCGCCTCGAAGGCCCAGCGCTTCAGCGCGAGTATCGCCGCCTTCATATGACCGCGCCCTTCACAGCCGGGTGCCGCGATGAAGCGGCCGACCTCGGCCTCACCCTTGCGCCGGTCGAGACGATACAGCGACACCTGGCCGACCGGCTCGCCGTGCGCGGCCTCCTCGACGATCCAGACGTAATTGCCGTCTTCCTCGGCGTAGCGATCGAACCACTCGCGGTGCTGGGCGCTGGTCAACACCGCGTCGTATTTAAACCAACAACGCACCTCGTCGCGATTGCGCCAGGCCAGCGTCATCGGCAGGTCGGCGGCGGTCAACAGGCGCAGGCGCACGGTACCACCGTCGATAGTGTCGAGGACCGCCTTCACGCCGCCGCCACGCTTTCGATCACGGCTGCCACCACGCGATCGACATCGGCGTCGGTCAAGCGTAAGTGCAACGGCAGCGAAATGATTTCGTCGGAAGCGCGATGGGCGCTCGGACAGGTGCCGCGCCCGTAGGCGAACATGGCGTACTCGGTATTGTCGCGGTAGTGCACGCCGGGAAAGACGCCGCGCGCGTTGAGGCCCTGCATGACCGCGTCGCGGTTTTTCACGCGAATCTGGAACAGGTGTGTTGCAGACTCGACCCCTGCCGGGACCGGTGGAATGGTGGCGATGCCGGCCTTGCCCGAAAACGCCTGGCGATAGCGTTCGGCCAGCTTGCGCCGAATCACGTTGTCGCCATCGAGATAGCGGATCTGCACCAGGCCGATGGCCGCCATGATCGAGTTGCCGTGGTACTTGTAGCCGACATGCTCGACATCGTACATCCACTTGTAATTGCCCTGCGCCACGGTGCGCGCATAGGTGTCCTTGTTGATACCCATCCAGGTCAGCTTACGGGCCAGCTCATCGTCCGCAGCCTCGCGGCAGCACAGCATGCCGGAGTCGGCGGTGGGCAGGTTCTTCACCGCCTGGTAGCTGAAAATGGTGATGTCGGCATCAAAACCGACGTGGCGCCCGTCCACACGGGTGCCGGACATGTGCGCGGCATCGAGGATCATGGCGAGGCCGCGCTCGCGGCAAAGTTTCAGCACTTCGGCGTACTCGCCAGGGTTGCCGCCCATGCCGACGAACAGGACCGCGCGCGTTTTCGGCGTGATCTTCTTCGCTACGTCCACCGGGTCCAGACATAACGTCGCATCGACGTCGGCGAACACCGGCTTCATTTTTGCGTACAGGATCGCGTGGCTGTCGGAGACGAAGGTGAGCGGTGTGGTGATGACCTCGTCGCCGTCGGCCCAGCGGTGTTTCTTTTTCAGCACCTCGACCGCGAGGTGCAAGCCAACCGTCGCCGAATTCAGGAAGTGCGCGTGCGGCAGGCCCGTATAGCTTTTCCACGCCTCCTCAAACGCGATAGTCTTGTAGCCCAGCCCGGTCCAGCCTTTTTCCAGGCACTCGCGGATTTCGGAGAGACATTCGTCGATGCGAAAGGTCGGCACGAACAACTGGATCGGCGCGACCGGCGCGGGACCTTCTGGCGCCATGGTCTTGCGTTCTTCGAGGCATTGCGCCAACTGCGTTTGCCAGTCGCTGATCTTAATGCCGAGTGCCGCTTCGATCTTGTCGTGCGCCAGCACCGAATAGGCGGGGCGCTTGGCGGGCGCAGGAAATTCACTGCTGGCGATGGCTTCGACCTCGTTGACCCGCCGGGCCGGATCAGAAGTATCGGCGATGATCTTCGCGGCGAAGCCGTGCCAGGAAGTCGTGCCTCCGGCGGCGACGTGATAGATGCCCTTGGGCATGGCCAATTCGATGCGGTCGTTTTCCAGCCGCACCGTGCGCTGCGCGACTTCGGAGACGCTGTGCACCCAAGTCGGTGAGCCGAACTGGTCGTTGACCACCCGCAGTTGCTCGCGCTCGGTGGCCAGGCGCAACATGGTCAGCAGGAAATTGTGACGACGATTGGAATAGAGCCAGCTGCAACGCAGGATCAGGTAGCGCTTGGCGATAGCGGCCACCGCCTGCTCGCCGACCAGCTTCGAATGGCCGTACACGTTTTGCGGCGCGACCGGATCGTCCTCGCGATACGGCTGCTTGGCATCGCCCGCAAACACGTAGTCGGTCGAAAATTGGATCAGCGCCGCACCGCAGAGATTGGCTTCCTCGGCGAGGATGCCGGGTGCCACGCCGTTGACCTGCATGGCGATATGCGGCTCGTGCTCGGCGCCGTCCACGGCCGTGTAGGCGGCTGCATTGATGATGAGATGCGGACGGATCGCACGCACCTGCGCCCGAATCTGCTCGGGATGGGTGAAATCCAGGTGTTGCCGGTCGAGTGCGAACACTTCGCCGCAACCGTCGAGCTGGGCGGCGAAGCCGCGCGACAATTCCCAGCCGAGCTGGCCGTTCTTGCCGGTGATCAGGATGCGCAGTTTCGACATATCAGGCAAAGCACTCGGCGTCGGCTAAGGTCTTGCCGTTCAGGTCGGCCGCTTTCAATTGCGGCGCGCCGCTGCGCTCCAGCGGCCAGGCGATGCCGAGCGCCGGGTCGTTCCACAACAGGCTGCGTTCGTGTTGCGGCGCGTAGTAATCGGTGGTTTTGTAGAGCACCTCGGCGTTTTCGGACACGACCAGGAAGCCGTGCGCGAAGCCGACCGGCACCCACAGCATGCGCTGGTTTTCGCCAGACAAGGTCACGGTCAGGTGGCGGCCGAAAGTGGGTGAGGACCTGCGCAGGTCCACCACCACATCGAATACTTCGCCTGCGACGGTGCGCACCAATTTGCCTTGCGATTGCGCGATCTGATAATGCAGGCCGCGCAATACCCCGCGCGCGGATTTGGAATGATTGTCCTGCACGAAGGCGCCGCCGAAGCCGGTCAGGGCAGCGAACTGGCCGGCGTTATAGCTTTCGAAAAAGAATCCGCGCGCATCGCCAAACACTTTCGGCTCGAGAATCTTGATCCCGTCGATGTCGGTATCGATGGCGCGCATCAGTACAGGCGCTCGGTGAGCATGCGCAGCAGATACTGGCCGTAGCCATTCTTCCGCATCGGTGCCGCCAGTGCTTCGACGTCGGCCTTGCTGATCCAGCCTTGCCGGTATGCGACTTCTTCCGGGCAGGCGATTTTCAGTCCCTGGCGACGCTCGATGGTGGCTATGTATTGCGAGGCTTCCAGCAACGATTCGTGGGTACCCGTGTCGAGCCAGGCCATGCCGCGACCCATCACTTTGCAGGTGAGGTCGCCGCGCTGCAGGTACAGGCGGTTGAGGTCGGTGATTTCCAGCTCGCCGCGCGCCGAGGGCTTCAAGGTGGCGGCCAGTTCGCGGGCGTGGCCGTCGTAGAAGTACACGCCGGTGACGGCGTAGCGCGATTTCGGCCGGGCCGGCTTTTCTTCCAGCGAGATCACCTTGCCCGCGTCGTTGAACTCGGCCACGCCGTAACGCTACGGGTCGTGGACCGGATAGACGAAGATGGTGGCGCCTGAGGTTTGTGTCGCCGCTTGCTGCAGTTGCGCGGAAAAGTCGTGGCCGTAGAAAATATTGTCACCGAGGATCAAGGTCGACGGCGCGCCGCCGAGAAAATCTTTGCCGATCAGGAATGCCTGCGCGAGTCCGTCCGGAGAAGGCTGCACCGCATAGGAAAGACTCAGTCCCCAGTGCTTGCCGTCACCCAACAGTTCCTGGAAGCGCGGCGTATCCTGCGGCGTCGAGATGATCAGGATGTCGCGAATGCCCGCCAGCATCAGGGTGGAGAGCGGGTAATAGACCATCGGCTTGTCGTAGATCGGCAGCAATTGCTTGGAAACCACCTGCGTGACCGGGTACAACCGTGTGCCGCTACCCCCAGCCAAAATAATGCCTTTGCGATTCACGCTGCCTCCCCGTACTGCTTGGCCATCCATTGCCGGTATTCACCGCTGGCCACACTTGCCACCCACGGCTGGTTGGCGAGGTACCAGGCGATGGTCTTGCAGATGCCGGTTTCGAAGGTTTCCTGCGCGCGCCAACCCAGCTCGCTTTCCAGCTTGGCTGCGTCGATGGCGTAACGCCGGTCGTGGCCGGGACGATCTTTCACGAAAGCAATTTGTGTCGCGTAGGACTTGTCGTCGGCGCGCGGCTGCATTTCATCGAGCAGCGCGCAGATGACATTGACCACTTCGAGATTGGTGCGCTCGTTGCGGCCGCCGACGTTGTAGGTTTCGCCGACCCGCCCTCGTTCCAGCACCAGGCGGATAGCGCGGCAGTGGTCGCCTACGTAGAGCCAGTCGCGCACGTTGAGCCCATCGCCGTACACCGGCAGCGCCTTGCCGGACAGCGCGTTCTGGATCATCAAGGGGATCAGCTTCTCCGGAAAATGGTAGGGCCCGTAATTGTTCGAGCAGTTGGTGGTGACCACCGGCAAACCATAGGTGTGGTGACAGGCGCGCACCAGATGGTCGGAGGCCGCTTTGGAAGCCGAATAGGGGCTATTGGGTTCATAGCGGTGTTGCTCGCCGAAGGCCGCCGCGTCGGGCGTGAGCGAACCGTACACCTCGTCGGTGGATACGTGCAGGAAACGAAACGTCGAACGTTCCGCGTCCGGTAAGCCGGCAAAGTGGTTGCGAACGCATTCCAACAGATGAAAGGTGCCGACTACATTGGTCTGGATAAACTCGTCCGCGCCCGCAATCGAGCGATCGACGTGGCTTTCCGCGGCGAAGTTGACGATGGCGCGCGGACGGTGTTCGGCGAGCAGGGCGCTGACGAGACCACGGTCGCCGATATCGCCCTTCACAAAGCGGTAGCGCGTGTCCGCCGAAAAGTCGGCCAGCGACATCGGGTTGCCCGCATAGGTGAGCTTGTCGAGGTTCAACACCGGCTCCAGGCCTGCATTCAACCAATCGCGGATGAAGTTGGAGCCGATAAAGCCGGCGCCGCCGGTAACGAGGATCATGAGGGCCCGATTTTCAGAGCGCGAAGTGAAAGAAATGGGGAGCGGATCGCGCATTTCGCGCCGTATTTCGCACATCCGCGGCGCGCAAGCCGTCATTTTACCAGCGCGCCCTTGTTTGGCCTAAAGCGGGACACAGGTGAAAGAAGTAAGCAGATGTGGCCGCTTCATATCTTTTAGCGGTCGCCTCGCAATGCACGCCGCCGTTGCCTCATCCCCATCAGCAAATCCAATAGTCCTGCGTAGCGCATGGTTGGATCGACATAGTGCTCAAGCACATAAAACAGGAAGTAATAAAAGCGGCAGGATGCCCACACCAGCAACGCCAGCAGCAAAGCCAGGTTCAGTGAGGGCAATTCGACCAGTATTTGCGCCGCGGTAATGATGGCGATAGCGAAAAACATCACGCCCTTGGCGACAATCCATTTCCTGGATTTGAGATCCGTCATCGAGCAAATCTCCTTTGCAATGCGGGTTGTCCAAAGCTGAAAAAACGCCGGAAATGCGGTGCATGAAGTCGATTGTATCGTGCCGAAATCGGCTGAGTTCCTGCATTCGTCCACCGAAATGGAGCGATTTTTGTCGTTTCGCGCGTCGAACTCATCGTTTCGTCGGAACCCGTTTGAAGACTTGCGCCGGGAACTCTACAGTCCACCTATCGAATCACAACGCGCAACCGCCCAGCGGAAAACCGCAAAACGAAACACCCGAAAGGAAACACCATGAAAACGCAAACCACCAACAACCTCAAAGACACCATCACCAACGGCACGCTGCTCGCCGCCCTGCTCATCGCCCTGGTCGGCAGCATCGCCAACAGCCGCCACGCGCATGCGCAACAAGTCGAGATGCCTACCTTGACGATGGATGCCATCGTCGTGACCGCACAGCGCGACAAGGTGCAGCACCTCGAGCCGATCATCGTCAGCGCAAAGCGCTAATCCCGGCGCGGCTGCCGCCGCCACCCAGCCGAACCTGCCGAAGGGTGCCCATTGGGGCGCCCTTTTTTGCTCTTTACCCCGGCAATTTTTCAGCTCGCCCGGCGGATTCGTGGACAGGGCAGGTGCGACTGCCTATACTGCCCATCGTTTTTACCCAGACTGCAGCGAGCGACATGTCTCACGATCTATACGAAATCTTGGAAATTCCCGATAACGCCACCGACGCCTGGATACGGCGCGCCTACGATTCGCGGCGCAAGGCCATCGCGCAGGACGCATCCCTGGACGAAGCCGGGCGCCAGGCGCAAATGGAGGCGGTCGAGCACGCCTTTGGCGTGCTGACCGATCCCGCGGCGCGGGCGCAATACGACGAGCGTCTGTTGACGGTCGCCGAGCCGGTGGTGGCGGCGAAAAAGAGATCCACCTTCTCCGCTGCGCGCATCACGATTTATGGGACGGTGTTGGTGATTCTGTTCGGCACCGCCTTCGCACTGTGGCGCCATTCGCAATACGAAGAGCAGATGCGCATCGATCAGGAGCGCGTCAACGCCGAGATCAAGGCCCGCGTGAAGGACATGGAAGCGCGCGACAAGGCCGCCATCGAATCCACGCAAATGATCAAGACCAGCGTCGAGCGCTCGCGGGCCAAACAAGAGGCGATAGACGTCACCAACAAGAAGTCCCAGGAAGAGAAAGAGCGTCACGAAGCAGCCGTGTCCAAGCAATACGATCCGCA
>CAZCKI010000022.1:0-14850 GCA_964498815.1 uncultured Burkholderiales bacterium | reverse complement strand
GCGCGTCCATGACGATGCGCGTGCCTTCGGGGGTGGATATGCGAAAATAGCGGCGGAAACTGGCATCGGCGGACGCGGGCGCGAGACTGTCGGCGGCCAGACCCAAGGATGCGAGCCATTCCGTCAGCGCAGCAATCCGCGCTGGCTCGTGCTGCGGCGCTGCATGCAACATGTGATGTCCCTGTAGATAAACCGGCGAATTCTATCATTCGCTTCTCCGTAGTCGATCGCGCGACCCTTCAGATAACCTCACCCTTGCCTTCGCCATTTCGTCCCTCGCGCATCCTGCTGGCCCTTGCCCCATTGCTGGCGGGCGTGCCGCTGGCCGCGCAACAGCCGCCCAGTCAGGTCGAACTCGACGAGGCGATTCGCCAGGCGATGAAGCTGGACAGGACCCTGCCGACGCCGGGTGGCCTGTTGCCGAGGAAGACCAACGGTCCGCGCCTGTTCAAAGCCGACGAGATCGAGGGCATCAACGACGTGCATATGACCGCGCGCGGCCTGGTTTCGCTGCGCGAAGGCACCACCATCGTCAGCGCCGACCGCATCGATTACGAAGATGCGACCGACACTGCGTCGGTGCCGGACAAGGTGCACATGGACCGCGACGGCGACCTGGTCGACGGCAACAACCTCAAGCTGATCGTCGAGACCCGCATCGGCACGCTCGACCAGCCGACCTTCCTGTTCTCGAAAAACCCGACGCGGCCGGCGCAGCGCTTCGAGGCGCACGGCGCCGCCGACCGCATGAACTTCGAAGGCGAAGACCGCGAGCGCTTGTTCAAGGCGCTCTATACCACCTGCCCGGTGGGGGCGGACGACTGGAAAATGCACATTTCGGAACTGGCGCTCGATCGCGCCGCCAATGTCGGCACCGGCTTCAACGGCCGCGTCGATTTCAAGGGTGTGCCGATCCTGTACCTGCCGTACATGACCTTTCCGCTCAACAACGAACGCAAGTCCGGTTTCCTGGCGCCAACCTTCGGCTCGTCCTCGACCAGCGGCGTGGAATTGGCCTTGCCGTACTACCTCAACATCGCAGCCGACAAGGATGCGACGCTCACGCCGAAAATCTTCACCAAGCGCGGCGTGCAACTGGGCAGCGAGTTTCGTTACCTGGGCCGCACCTATTTCGGCGAAATCGACGGCGAATACATGCACCACGACCGCCTCGCCGACCGCAATCGCTACCTCGGTTCGATCCGCCATTTCCAGAATCTGGGCGATTGGCTGACGCCGGGTTGGAGCGCCGCCATCAGCGTGCAAAAAGTGTCCGACGACAACTACTTTCGCGACCTGTCGACGCGCATCGCCAATACCGCGCAGACCAATTTACCGCGCGACATTTCCCTGAACTACGTCACCGACTTCGGCAGCCTCACCACCCGAGCGCTCAGTTTCCAGACCTTGCAGGACCCGTTGGCGCCTGTGGTGCAGCCGTACAGGCTGGCGCCGCAGGTGTCGTTCCAGGCGCGTCCACGGCGCTATTACGGGTGGGAGTTCAATACCCTCGGCGAGTTCACCGACTTCGAACACCCAACCCTGGTGACCGGCAAGCGCTGGCTGCTCTATCCGTCGGCCGCCTATCCGATCACCAGTTCGTACGGCTTCATCACGCCCAAGATCGGCTACCACATGACCCATTACGCGCTGGGTGACCACGCCGACGGCTTCGAAGGCGGCAGCCGGGCGCTACCGATCCTGAGCATCGACAACGGCCTCACCTTTGAACGCCCACTGGTGATCGGCGGTCAAAAGATCACCCAAACGCTGGAGCCGCGCCTGTTTTTTCTGTATGTACCGTACCGCGACCAATCGAAGCTGCCGAACTTTTCGACCTCGGAGACCGATTTCAGCTTTGCGCAGATTTTCAATGAAAACCTGTTTGTCGGTGGCGACCGCATCGCCGACGCGCGGCAGATGACCGCCGCCGTGACCACGCGTTTTCTGGAAGACGCGACCGGCATCGAGCGGCTGCGCGCGGCGATTGGCCAGCGCTACTACTTTCAGCCGCAACGCATCAGCGTTTCCAGCGACGCGAGCGGCTTGTCCGGCACCAGCGGCGGCAATCTGTCGCGTTCCGACTTGCTGCTGGCCGTCTCCGGACAGGTGTCCGACCCCTGGACCATCGATACCAGCTATCAGTATTCGACTTCGCAGAAGTATTTCCAGCGGGCCAACCTGGCCGCTCGCTATTACCAGGACGGCAAGCTGCTCAACGTATCGTATCGCTACACCCGCGATGCGCTGAAGCAGGTCGATATTTCGACCCAATGGCCGTTCGGCAAGTCCCTGCCCAACTGGACCCTGCTGGCGCGCACCAACTATTCTGTGCAGGACCGACGCCTGCTCGAAGGGCTGCTGGGCGTCGAGTATAATGCCGGTTGCTGGGAGTTCCGCTTTGTGGCGCACCGCTTTGCAACCGCCACGCAGCAGTTTTCCAACTCGATCCAGTTTCAGCTGGAATTGAAGGGATTGGCGAGCCTCGGCATCAATCCATTCGAAACGCTGAAGCAAAACATTACCGGCTACCGGCGATCCGGCGATCGAACCCCCGGCACGGCGCCCTGAAACTTTACGAGATGCACCCATGAAACCGTACCCGTCTTTCCTCCTGCCGATGGCTTCCTGCCTCACGGCCGCCTTGCTGCTGACCCACTTGGTCGCGGGCGCGCAAACCATCGACTCGAAACTGGAAACGCGTATCAGCGCGCCCGCCAAGGAAAGCGGTGTGATCCCGCTCGACCGGATTATCGCGGTGGTGAACAACGAAGTGATCACCTCGCACGATCTCAGCGACCGCCTCGGCAATGTAATCCACGGGCTGCAAAAGCAGGGCACCGCGTTGCCGCCGCAAGCCGAACTGCAAAAGCAGCTGCTGGAAAAAATGATCAACGACCTGGTGCAGGTCCAGGAAGCCAAGGACACCGGCATCCGCGTCGACGACAACACCCTCGACAAGGCGCTGCAACGCATCGCCGACGAAAACAACCTGTCGATGACCGATTTCCGCAAGCTGCTGGAACAGGATGGCATGGTCTGGTCGAAGTTCCGCGAGGAAATCCGCGGTGAAATCATCATCGGCCGGCTGCGCGAACGCGAAGTCGAGGCCGGCATCAACGTCACCGACGCCGAAATCGACACCCAGCTCGCCCTGGAAGCACGCGAAGCCAACGCCGACCAGGAGTATCGCCTCGCCCACATCCTGGTGGTGGTGCCGGAACAGGCCACCAGCGCACAGATCGAAAACCGCCGCAAGCGCGCCCTGGCGGCCTTGGCCGAGTTGCGCAAGGGGTCGGAGTTTTCGCAGATTTCCGCCCAGTATTCCGACGCGCCCGACGCGCTCAAAGGCGGCGACCTGGGCTGGCGTCCGGCCGGCCGGCTGCCGCAGATTTTCATGGAAGCGCTGAACGTGCTGAAGCCGGGCGAAATCACCGACATCATGAAAAGCCCCAACGGCTTTCATATCGTGAAGCTGCTCGACAAGCGCGGCCGTAGCGCCGTGCCGACCATTCAACAAACGCACGTGCGCCACATCCTCATCGCCAACAAGCCGGGAGTCAGCGACGACGACGCACGCGAGCGTCTGGCGCGGCTGCGCGAGCGTATCGTCGCCGGCGCCGACTTCGCCGAATTGGCGAAGGTCCACTCCGACGACCCGTCCTCGGCCAAGGGCGGCGACCTGGACTGGATTTCGCCGGGCCTCACCGTTCCGGAGTTCGAGCGGGTGATGAATCAGTTGCGCGAAAACGAAGTCAGCGTCCCGACCCAAACCCAATTCGGCTGGCACCTGATCCAGGTGCTCGCCCGCCGCAGCGAAGGTGTCTCGGAAGACCAGCGCCGCAATATCGCGCGCAATTCGATCCGCGCGCGCAAGGCGGACGAGGCCTACCAGGACTGGCTGCGGCAGACACGCGACCGCGCCTTTGTCGAATACCGCCTCGACGACAAGTAAACGCATGGTTCGGGCCGCGGCTCGAACCGTTGCCTGCGCCCGCCTTCGGCAGATGGCGCAGCGACACCGATGAACCGCGCGCTTCCCACCATCGTCGTCACGTCCGGCGAACCGGCCGGCATCGGCCCCGACCTTTGCGCGATGCTGGCAGCCGAGAATTTTCCCGCGCGGCTGGTGGTGCTGGGCGACCGCAAGTTGATCGAATCGCGCGCCGCCGCACAGGGGCTGACGCTGGGCACGCTCGACATCGAGCACATGCCGCTGGCGGGCCCCTGCGTAGCCGGCAAGCTCAGCGTGGTCAACGCCCGCTATGTGCTGAAGCTGCTGGACCGCGCCGTCAGCGGTTGCGCGCGCGGCGAATTCACCGCCATGGTCACCGCGCCGGTGCAAAAAAGCATCATCAACGACGCCGCCCTGCTGGCGCCTGGCACCTTCATGGGACATACCGAGTACCTGGCTGCCAAGACGCATACGCCGCGTGTGGTGATGATGCTGGTCGGCGGCGGCCTGCGGGTGGCGCTAGCCACCACCCACCTCAGCTTGCGCGATGTGCCGGCCGCCGTCACCCGGCCGATGCTGACCGATACGTTACGTATCCTGCACAACGACCTGCAAGGCAAATTCGGCATCGCCACACCGCGCATCCTGGTGGCGGGACTCAACCCGCACGCGGGCGAATCGGGTCACCTCGGCCACGAGGAACTCGATGTGATCACACCGGTGGTCGATCGCCTGCGGCGCGAAGGCATGAACCTGACCGGCCCGCTGCCGGCCGATACCCTGTTCACGCCCCGCCATCTCGACCGTGCCGACGCGGTGCTGGCCATGTACCACGACCAGGGCCTGTCGGTGCTGAAATACGCGAGCTTCGGCACCGGCGTCAACGTTACTCTCGGCCTGCCGTTGGTGCGGACCAGCGTCGATCACGGCACCGCTCTAGACCTCGCGGCCCGGCCCGGCATCGACGCGCGCAGCATGAAGGCGGCGATCGAATTGGCGATCGAACTGACGCAAGTCGGGGGTCGGGGGCTAGGGGCTAGGGGCTAGGGAGCAACGACACTATCGCCCCAACCTCTATTCCATCCCCCAGTCCCAAGCCCCTAGTCCCCAGCCCCAGCACTCATGCTGCCTCTCGCCAAAAAACGCTTCGGCCAGCATTTCCTCACCGACCGGCATTACATCGAGCGCATCGTTCGGGCGATCGCGCCGCAGGCCGGCGATACGATGGTGGAAATCGGCCCGGGGCCGGGCGCGCTGACCGAACCGCTGCTGGAACAGCTGGCCCATTTACACGCGGTGGAAATCGACCGCGACCTGGCTGCGGCGCTACGCGAACGCTTTGGCGCCGACCGGCTCAGCCTGCACCAGGCAGACGCTCTGGCGTTCGACTTCTCCCCGCTCGGTCCCGGCTTTCGCGCCGTCGGTAACCTGCCCTACAATATTTCAACGCCCTTTCTGTTCCATTTGGCGGGTTACGCCGACCGTCTGCGCGACGCGGTTTTCATGTTGCAAAAGGAAGTGGTGGATCGCATGGTGGCCGCACCCGCCAGCGAAGCCTACGGGCGCCTGTCCGTGATGTTGCAGGTGCGCTTCCAGATGAAACGCCTGTTCGACGTGCCGCCGGGAGCCTTCACGCCGCCGCCCAAGGTGGATTCCGCCATCGTGCGCATGGTGCCGCTGCCGGACACGCGCTTACGCGGGCGCGACGAGGCGCTGTTCGCGCGCATGGTCACCGCCGGCTTCGGCCAGCGTCGCAAGACGCTGGCCAATACGCTGAAGCTTTTCCTGTCGGCCGCGGATATCGAGGCCGCCGGAATCGATCCCAAGCGACGCGCGGAAACCCTGTCGGTCGCCGAATTCGTTACCCTCGCGGACCTCGCCGTCCCGAAATAAGCTCGCCTAGGTGGCGCGCGCGAATAACAGTATCGCGGCAAAACCGAACAGCAGTGCGAGCAGTACCACCACGATGACGATCATCAGCCACCAGGGGATGCCGGACAGGATTTTGATCTCCGGAAACAGCAGCCAGCCCAATGTTGTGCTCGCCTTTTCGTCGTCATTTGCGAGCGCCTTGGCAAAGGCGAGGATGCAGCCGCCGACAATGAGAAGAAACACGTACCAGGGTGTAGCGGCGTTGAAGTAGCGCAAGAACAGCATCATGCCGGCGGCTAGTCCGATGACGGCGCCGCAACCCAGCCGGAAATTGCGCGTTTCACGCGCCTGCCGCGCACCCCATTCCGCCGCCGACTCTTCCGCGTCTTTGCGGTCCTGCGGGTCGCCATCCTGTTGCGGTTGCATCGCGAAGTTCAAAAAGCGCGAAAACGATGGTCGTTGGCGTCGAGCTCTTTTTTCAATGCCTGGTAATCGGGACACATGCGCTCGACTTCCTGCCAGAAGGCGGCCGAGTGATTCATGTGCCGCAGGTGCGCCAATTCATGGCACACCACGTAGTCGATCAGCGCAGTACGCGCCTTCAGCAGGCGCCACGCCAGGCGCACCTCGCGGCGCGAATTGCAGCTGCCCCAGCGGTTGTTGGCGTGGCTGAGAAACACACGCGGCGTCGGCAAGCCGTGCAGTTTGGCAAAGAAGAATGCGCGTTGCGCGAGGTGCGGCAGCGCCTCTTTTTTATACCAGTCCACCACCGCCTTTACGACCATCGCGGGATCGTTCGCCTTCACCCGCACGAACAAATGCCCCATCAGCGGTTCCACCTTCGCGCGACGGACCAGAGGATCGACGTCGACCATCAAGGTCAGCGTCTCGCCCAGCCAGGGAATGGCGGCGCCGGTCTGCCACGACTGCGATTCGATGCGCCGGTGCGACCACTCGCCGAGCTTCTTCAATACCCACTGCGCGTGCTGGCCGATCATGTCTTCGATGGCCGAGACCGGTGTCGTAAGCGAGGCCGCCACGGTGAGGCCGGCGCCGTCCACTCTCAGACTGACGCCGCGCCGGCCGCGTCGCCTCACCAGCTTGTAGGCGACCGCGTGGCCTTGTAGCGCGATCGAGCGCGGCAGCTCTTCCACCACGGCAGCTTTTTTCGCGGGCGCTGCCGGTGAAACACTTTCGCCAAACAGTTTCTTCAAGCGTGTCAGCATTTCTCGTTGCGCATTTTCATCGGCCTAATTTGCCTTGGGCAGCCTGACCATCTCACCCTCGATCCATTCCTCGGTGCGGCGCAGCAGGTCGGCGGCATTGCGGCCGTTGGCTTCGATCGGCGGGCCGATACGCATCGTGATGCGGCCGGGGTATTTGAGGAAGGCGTAGCGACGCCAGCATTCGCCGGCATTGTGAGCGACGGGAAGCACGGCGGACTTGGTACCGGAGGCGAGCCAGGCGCCGCCGATGCCGTAACGCCCGCGCGTGCCGGGCGCCACGCGCGTACCCTCGGGAAAAATATTCACGCAATAGCCGCGCGAGAGGCGGTTGCGCCCCTGCTCCAGAATCTGGTCGCGCGCCGTGTGGCCGCTCTTGCGGTCGATCGCGATCGAGCGCAAGCCGCCCAGCACCCAGCCGATGATCGGCAGCCACAACAACTCGCGCTTGATGATCCACACCGCGTGCGGCAGGTACACCAGCATCGCCACGGTCTCCCAGGCCGACTGGTGCTTGGCCATCACCACGCAGGGCTTCGCCGGGATATTTTCGGCGCCTTCGATCACGTAGTCGATGCCGCAGATCCACTTGGCCAAACGCAATATCCAGCGGCCCCAGTCGCGCGCGCAGGCGTAACCCCAGTCGTGATAGAGGATCGACAGCGGCACGGTGAAGAGGCCGTAGAAGATCGTGACGACGATCGCGGAAAGGAAAAACAATACCGAGCGAACGTAAATCATCGCGGCTTACGCGGCACGCGCGGCTTCGGCGGTGAGGTGCTTGACGGTTTCGGCGAGGTCGGCGAATACGCGCGTGTTGGCGGGCAGGCCGCCCTCTTTTTGGGTGCGCTTGCCCTTGCCGGTCAGCACCAGGTAGGGCACGCAGCCGACCTTGGCGCCGGCCTGCAGGTCGCGCAGCGAATCGCCCACCGTCGGCATGCCGGCGAGATTCACCCGGAAGCGGGCCGCGATTTCCTCGAACATGCCGGTGTCGGGCTTGCGGCAATGGCAATTTTGCTCGGCGGTGTGCGGGCAAAAATACAAGGCATCGATGCGCCCGCCCTGGCGGAACACCAGGCCCATCATCTTGTCGTTGATGGCGTTGAAGGTCGCCATATCGAACAGCCCCCGGCCGATGCCGGACTGGTTGGTCGCCACCACCACGCGGTAGCCGCTCTGGTTCAGGCGCGCGATCGCTTCGATCGATCCCGGGATCGCCTTCCATTCATCCGGCGACTTGATGAACTGGGCGCTGTCGACGTTGATGACGCCGTCGCGGTCGAGAACGATGATTTTGCCGGGGGAGGTCATGGAAAAGATTTTACGCCGCGAGTTTTGACAAGTCAGCGACGCGGTTCATCAGAGCGTGCAAGTCGCCCAGCAGGGCGAGCCGGTTCCTGCGCAAATCGGCATCCTCGACATTGACCATGACGTCGTTGAAGAAGGCATCCACCGGCTCTTTTAGCGGCGCCAGCACCTTCAGCGCTTCGGTGAAGTCGCCGGCCGCATAGTGTTCGTCCGAGGACTTCTTCAGCGCAAGCAAAGCGCCGAACAGCACCTGCTCGGCGCGTTCGATCATGCGACCCGGCGTTGCATCGCGGAACACCTCATCGGATTTTTTCAGGATGTTGCCAATGCGCTTATTCGCCGCAGCCAGGCTTTCCGCCTCAGGCAATTGCATGAATGCTTTCACCGCCGCGAGTCGCACCGGCACCAGGTCGATGCGCATGGGCTGCAGCGACACCACCGATTCGACCTCGTTCGCTGTATAACCCTGGTCGCGCAAAATGCCGCGCAGCCGGTCGAAGATGAAGTCGGTCAATTCCGTAGAGGCGGCGTTTTCTGCGTCGGGAAAGGCCGTAAATGTAATGCGCAGCAATTCATCCAGCGGCAGGACCAGCTTTTTCTCCATCAGGATGCGTAGCACGCCGAGAGCGTGACGCCGCAGGCCGAATGGGTCCTTGTCGCCGCTGGGCCGCTGGCCGATGCCGAACAGGCCCGCCAACGTTTCCAGCTTGTCGGCCAATGCCAGCGTCACGGCAATGGTATTGCCGGGCAGGACGTCGCCCGCGAATCGCGGCTGATAGTGCTGCCAGATGGCATCGGCCACGTCCCGCGGTTCGCCGTCGTGCAGCGCGTAATAGCGGCCCATGACGCCCTGCAATTCGGGAAATTCGCCGACCATGTCGGTCAGCAAGTCCGCCTTGGCAAGCTGTGCCGCGCGGCGCACCAACTGCCAACGCGCGCTGTCGATGGTGGCGGCGAGCTGGTCGGCGATTTGCGCGACGCGCCGGCTGCGGTCTCCCTGCGACCCGAGCCTGGCGTGATACACCACCTTGTCGAGACCCGGCAGACGCGATTCCAGCGTCTTTTTCTTGTCCTGCTCAAAGAAGAATTTCGCATCGGCAAGCCGCGGACGCACCACGCGCTCGTTGCCCTCGATGATGCGCTGAGGCTCGTTGACCCGCATATTGCTCACCACCAGGAAGCGGCTCGACAAGCCGCCTTCGGACAGGAATAGCGGAAAATATTTCTGGTTCAACTTCATGGTCAGGGTCAGACATTCGGCCGGCACCGACAGGAATTCGGCGTCGAACTTGCCCACGTATACCGCCGGCCGCTCGACCAGTGCGGTGACTTCCTCGAGCAGCGCTGCGTACTCGCCGCGCTCACCCAGCGTATCGCCGCATTGTTCGGCGCGCGCTTCGAGCAGGCGTTCGATCTCGTGCATGCGCTTGCCGAAACTTGCGATCACCGCGCCGTCTTTTTCCAGGCGGTCCTCATAGTCTGCGGCGTGGCGGATGTCGAGCGCGCCGGCGCTTTGAAAGCGGTGTCCGCGCGTGGCACGGCCCGACTTGAGGCCGAAGGCCGTCAGCGGTACCAGCTGGTCACCGTGCAGCGCCAGCAGGCCGTGCACCGGCCGCGCGAACTGGATATTGGTGAGACGCTCGCCGTCGGCGAGCTGATAGGTCATGAGTTTCGGGATCGGCAGATTCTTGATCGCCTCATCCAGTGTTTCCTGCAGGCCGTTCACGAGCGGCACCGGGTCGGAGGTGCCGGCGTGAAACAGCGCCTCGGTCTTGCCGTCGGACTTGCGCGCCAATTTGCCGACGTGCTCTTCGCTCAACCCGATGGCGGCGAGCTTCTTCAACAGTGCGGCCGTCGGTTTGCCCGCGGCGTCGAGCGCCACCGCAATCGGCATCAGCTTTGCCTCGAACGCCTTGGCGGGTGACGCGTCGCGCACCTGGCTCAAGCGCACCGCTAGGCGGCGCGGTGTCGCAAAGGCCTCGAAGCTCGCATCATCGGCCAGCAATTCGCGTTTTTTCAGACCGTCGAAGATCGCCTGGGCAAACGCCTCGCCCATGCGCAGCAGCGCCTTGGGCGGCAATTCCTCGGTGAACAGTTCCAGCAGCAGGGGTTGCAACGCGCTCATGGCGTCCCCTTTCGCGCGAACTGCTTCACCCAATCGGGCGGTGCCATCGGAAAGCCGAGGCGCTCGCGCGATTCGTAATAACTTTCCGCCACCGCGCGCGCGAGGTTGCGGATGCGGCCGATATAGGTGGCCCGCTCGGTCACCGAAATAGCGCCGCGCGCATCGAGCATATTGAAGGTGTGCGCGGCCTTCAGTACCTGCTCGTAGGCGGGTAGCGCCAGCTTTGCCTCCATCAGCCCCTTGGCGCCGGCTTCGTAGTCGTCGAAGTGCCGGAACAGGACGGCTGCGTCTGCGTATTCGAAGTTGTAGGTCGATTGCTCGACCTCGTTTTGCTTGAACACGTCGCCGTACTTGAGCGTGCGGGTCTGTCCGTTTTCCTGCCAGGTGGTCCACGTCAGGTCGTAGACGTTTTCCACACCCTGCAGGTACATGGCGAGGCGCTCCAGGCCGTAGGTGATCTCTCCCGTAATGGGGCCGCAGGGGATGCCGCCCACCTGCTGGAAGTAGGTGAACTGGGTGATCTCCATGCCGTTCATCCACACTTCCCAACCGAGGCCCCAGCAGCCTAGGGTGGGATTTTCCCAATCGTCTTCGACAAAACGTACGTCGTTGTGCGCGAGGTCGAAACCCAGCGCGGTCAGCGAGCCCAAGTACAAATCGAGGATGTCGGCGGGCGACGGTTTCAGCACCACCTGGAATTGGTAGTAGTGCTGCAGGCGATTGGGGTTTTCGCCGTAGCGCCCGTCCCTGGGGCGGCGCGAGGGTTGCACATAGGCGGCGCGCCACGGCTCCGGACCCAGTGCACGCAGGAAAGTAGCGGTGTGCGAGGTGCCGGCGCCGACTTCCATGTCGTAAGGCTGCAAAATGGCGCAGCCGCGCTCATTCCAGTAATGCTGGAGGCGCAGGATGATTTCCTGGAAGGTCGGCGTTGACATAAGAGGCAGGGGAGGAGATGCGCGGGCGAAACCGTAATTTTACGGGCTCGCCGGGGGGAAGGCAAAGCGATCAGGCGGTTTTTCGCTTGCGAACCACCAGGCTTGCGAGCAGCACCAGTACGCCGATTCTCACCGGCCAGTCGGTCCAGCGCACATACGGCGTGGCGCCGTGGCGCGGTTCGGCTTCAACGGTCAGCACGGCGCGGGTGAACTGCGGCAGTGCGCGCACGATCTCGCCCCTGTGGTTGATGGCGGCGGTGAGGCCGCTATTGGTGGCGCGCAACATCCAGCGGCCCATTTCGAGGGCGCGCATCTGCGACATCTGACCGTGCTGGTCGGCCGCCAGAGAATGGCCGTACCAGGCCATATTGGAGGCGTTGACCAGCAGGGTCGCCTCGGGGAGTTGCCGGGCCACTTCCGCACCGAACGCGTCCTCGTAGCAAATGTTGACCGCCACGCGCTCCCCCGCCACCGCGAGCGGAGTCGGCGCATCGCTGCCGGGAGTAAAATCGGACATGGGGATGTGCAGCCATTGCAACATCCAGGCGAACATCGGCGGCGTGGCTTCACCGAAGATCACCAGGTGATTCTTGGCGTATTGCTGGCTGGGAGACGTGCCCAGCGACACCACGCTATTGAATATGGTGGCGGTATGGTCCGGCCCGGCCAGCAGCGTCGGCACACCGAGCAACAGATCGCCGTGATTGCGTACGGCGTGCGCCTGCAGGGCGGCGAGGTATTCGCCGGGAATCTGGTCGAGTAGCCTCGGCACCACCGTCTCCGGCATCACGATCAGCTTTGCATCGCTGGCTTCCACCATGCGTTGATGAAGCAATAGCGATGGCACAAACTCTTCTTCGCGCCATTTCATGTGTTGATCGATGTTTCCCTGGATCAGGGCGACTTGCACCTGCTGGCCGGTGGGCTCGGTCCATGCGATGAGGGACAACAGAGGGCCCGCCAATAACACGGCGGCGGCGGTCGCCGACAATTTCACGACACTCCTTCGCCCCAGCGCATGGCGCAGCACGGGCAGCGTCACCAGCACCAATGCGCCCGCCAGCAAGCCGATCAACCAGGAGATGCCAAACCCGCCGACGATGGGAGCGTATCCCGCCAACGGTGCCGGCAGCACGCCACCCGGCGTTTGCGAAAGGCCGAGCGCCAACCACGGGAAACCGCCGAACACGGTGCCGCGCAATATTTCCGCAGCGAGGAAGGCGGCCGGCATGATCGCCAGCAACGATAGTGATGCGCCAGCCGCGATCCGTTGCCGCAAATAATGCTGCAGCCACGCGCCGGCACAGACAAAGCTCGCAAGATAGGTGCAAAACAGGCCGATGGCCGGCACCGCCAGCCATACCGGCATGTCGCCGAATTCGTGCAGGCTGACGTAAAGCCAGGAAACACCGGCGCCGAAAAATCCCATGCTCCAGGCGAACGCCACGACCACCGCGCGCCAGGCGCCGGGTGCCTGCCACCACAAGGCGAACAGCACCGCCGCCGACAGCGGTAGCGCGGGCCAAAAATAAAACGGGGAAAATCCCGCAACGCCAGCGGCACCCGCCAGCGCGGCGATGCCGGCGGCGTAAGTCAGACGCGCCGTCACGCGGCCTTGCGATCGCCGGAGGATTCGACCGCAGCAGGCGGAACGATGATGCGTTCGACCAGCAGCGAATGCACGCGGCGGCTGTCGGCGCGCAACACCACGAACTTGAAGCCGTCGAACGACACCGATTCGCCGCGCTTGGGCACGCGGCCGAAACGATTCACCACCAGGCCGCCGACGGTGTCGAAGTCCTCGTCGGAAAAATTCGCCGAAAAATGCTCGTTGAAATCGCCGATCTCGGTGACCGCCTTGACGCGAAAGCGGCCCTGCTTGTCGGGCAGGATGTTGTCCTCGGTCTCGTCGAAATCGTATTCGTCCTCGATGTCGCCGACGATCTGTTCGAGCACGTCCTCGATGGTGACGAGTCCCGCGACACCGCCGTATTCATCGACGACGATGGCGATGTGGTTGCGGTTGGCGCGGAATTCGCGCAGCAGGATGTTGAGGCGTTTTGATTCCGGCACGAACACCGCCGGGCGCAACATGTCGCGCACGTCGAATTCGTCCGGCGTGGTGAAATAGCGCAGCAGGTCCTTGGCGAGCAGGATGCCGATGACGTTGTCGCGGCTGCCCTCGTAGACCGGGAAGCGCGAGTGCGCGGTCTCCATCACCAGCGGCAGGAAGACGTCCGGCTCGTGCTCGACATCGATCATGTCCATCTGCGAGCGCGGGATCATCACGTCGCGCGCCTGCATTTCGGAAACCTGCATGACGCCTTCGATCATCGACAGGGCATCGGCGTCGAGCAATTGCTTGTCGTAGGCGCCATGCAATAGCTCGACCAGCTGGTCGCGGTCTTCCGGCTCGCGCAGGAGCATGAAAGACAGGCGCTCGAGCAGCGAGCGCTTAGGGTGTTCGTCCATTGATTCGGTGGGGCTGTTGCGGTGAATTCACTGTATCACAACCCAACCGTCCGGATTGTGACAACGAGGCGGTGTCATTCATAGGGATCGGCGAACCCCAGGCCCAGCAGGATGGCGATTTCGCGCGCTTCCATGACGGCCGCTTCTTTTTTGCGCTCGTGGTCGAGTCCGGACAAATGCAGCACGCCGTGCACGGTGAGGTGAGCGTAATGCGCGGCCAGCGTCTTGCCCTGCTCGCGCGCCTCGCGCGCGAGCACCGGCGCACAGAGGACGATGTCCCCGCAAAGCACTTTGGCGCCGGGCTCGTGATAGACAAAGGTCAGCACGTTGGTCGCATATTCCTTGCCGCGGAAGGCAGTATTGAGGTTGCGCGCCTCGGCGGCGTTGACGATGCGAAGCGTGATTTCCGCCTCGGCTGTCAGCGCGGCGTTGAGCCATTTTCGGAACAAGCGGTCGGCAGGAATGCCGGGCAGGCGGCTGTGCCGCTGGATGGTGATCATCGATGCGTGCGGTGGTGCGCTTCGTAGGCGGTGACGATCGCCTGTACCAGAGGATGGCGCACCACGTCGTTGGCTTGGAAGATAGTGAAGGCGATGCCGCGAATGCCGTTCAGCACATTGCGTGCGTCGATCAGGCCGGAGAGCTGGCCGTGCTTCAGGTCGACCTGGGTCACGTCGCCGGTGATCACCGCCTTGGTGCCGAAGCCGATGCGGGTCAGGAACATTTTCATCTGCTCGGGCGTCGTGTTTTGCGCCTCGTCGAGGATGATGAAGGAATGATTGAGGGTGCGGCCGCGCATGAAGGCGAGCGGCGCCACTTCGATCTGGTGGCGCTCGAACATGCGGTTGACCTTGTCGAAGCCGAGCAGGTCGTAGAGCGCATCGTACAAGGGCCGCAAATAGGGGTCGACCTTTTGCGAAAGATCACCCGGCAGAAAACCGAGACGCTCGCCTGCCTCCA
>CAZCKI010000021.1:0-14958 GCA_964498815.1 uncultured Burkholderiales bacterium | reverse complement strand
GGGACGGTTTCGACCCGGCGTATATGACGCTCTGCAGCCCCGACCCGCAGGCCTTTCGTCCGCCGGAGGAAAAGGCCAATGTGCTACAGGTGCGCCTGCCGACCAATTTCAAATCGGCGCGTTTCATGTCGGACGCGCACACCGCCATCCTGAAACAGCTCGAGGCCGACATCGAGGCAGTACGCTTTCCGGTGGATGGCGATGGTGGAAAAAGCGTGATCGAACTGCCGGTGAAACTGAAGGTGCACGAATCGGTATTCGTGCCGCTCGCCAAATGGAGCATGCTGCTGGCCGGCAACTACCGCTGTGTGCAAGCGGATGCCGCGCGGCCGATCAAGGACGCCGTCCACAGCGACTTGGCGCGTTCCCGCGCCGTATACGAGTGGGTGGCGGATCTTTGCGTCTCGCTCGGCGCCAATCCTGCAGATCTGGTGCCGTTCGACAAGTATGCCAACGCCGCCCTCGGGCTCGGCAGCCCTTCCTCGGCGGCGCGCGCGCTGTTCGCCGGCGCCAGGAACATCGAACGCGTCGACCGGCTGGTCCAGGCGATCGCGAAACAAAAGGGACGCCAGTCGGCGGAAGTCGATGCCATCGTGGCGCTGGTGGATGCGCGCCTGCAGTTGAACCGGGCGGCATAGGGCGAAAAAAAGGGGCCGCCATCGCTGGCGACCCCACTCGCTACTCACGTTACGGAGGTGGAGGTTGGCGGGTGCAGTACACCCGCCGGCAATCCCTGCCGTGTGGTCCGGTTAGGAATCACACCAAGCCAGTCTGCTCCGTCGATTTGCGTTTGTCCCCACCCACGTGGGTAGGAAATGCAAGGATTTTGCAAAATATTTTGGAGCTGTCGCCGATTGCCGTCAGGCGGGGGCGGCTTTCTTGCGCTTCGGGCGGGCAACGGCCGGCTTTTTGACGGTCGCCTTGCGCGGTGCCTTGGGCCGACGATGCACTTGTGCGCGCAAAGCCGCGGCGATGCCGCTTTTGCCCCACTCCACCATCAGCACCGGGCTTTCCAGCGCTTCCTCGGGGCAACGGTGGTAGTTCATGGTCTTGGTTTCGCCCTTCATGTCGAAAGTGAAAGGGTCGAGCTTGCGATCGGTAAACTGGCTGCGATTGACATCGTCCACCTTGAAATACAGCACGTCGTTGACGACGATGGCGAAAAACAGCCCGTCGGCGTAGATGCCGAAGCCGCCGAACATGGGTCGTGCGGTGACGCGCCCCAAAGGCTGCATCAATTCCAGTAGATAATCGACGTATTCGTTGCGTTTGCCCATTGCCACCTCTAATTTTATGAAAACACTTGCCGAACTCGCACGCGAACTTGCTACCGGAGCGACTACCTCCGAACAACTGACCCGCGCCTGCCTGGAACGCATTGCCGATCCGGCCGGAGAAGGCGCACGCGCTTTCATCGCAGTGTATGCCGATTCGGCGCTAGCCACCGCAAGGGCCTCCGACGCGATGCGCGCGACCGGCAAGGTCGCCTCGCCGCTCGCGGGTGTCCCGATTTCGATCAAGGATTTGTTCGACGTGGCGGGCGAGGTCACGCGCGCAGGCTCCATCATCCAGAACGACGCCGCCCCTGCGACGACCGATGCGCCGGCCATCGCGCGATTGCGCGCGGCGGGTGTAGTGCTGGTCGGTCGCACCAACATGACCGAATTTGCCTATGGCGCGCACGGCATCAATGCCCACTACGGCACGCCGAGGAATCCCTGGGACCGCGCCACCGGCCGTATTCCCGGCGGTTCGACCTCCGGGGGTGCTGTCAGCGTCACCGACGGCATGGCCGCCGCCACCATCGGCTCGGATACCGGCGGTTCGGTGCGCATTCCCTCGGCGCTGTGCGGCCTCACCGGTCTTAAGCCGACCCAGGCGAGGATACCTTTGGAGGGAGCGTTTCCCCTATCGACCACGCGCGATTCGATCGGCCCGCTGGCGCCTGACGTGGCCTGCTGCGCCTGGCTGGATGGCGCCATGTCGGCCGGCAGCATGGAGTTTCAACCGGGCGCAAGCGTGAAGGGCCTGCGCTTCGGCGTGCCGACCACCGTCCTGCTGGACGGCCTCGACACGATGGTAGCGGCAGCGTTTCAACGCAGCCTGTCGGCGCTGTCGCGGGCGGGCGCGCTGATCGAGGAATTTGCCTTTCCGGAAATCGCCGAAGAAGCGGCCGGCAGCCGCAAGGCAAACTTTTCTGCAGTGGAAGCCTACGCGCTGCACCGCGAGCGTTTGGCGCGTGCGCCAGAAAAGTTTGATCCAAACGTATGCCGACGCCTGCTGCTCGGCAAGGACATGAATGCGGCCGACTATTACGACCTGCTGCAGCTGCGAAAGAAACTGATCGCGTCGGCCAACCGCACCACGGCACGTTTTGCCGCCGTGTTGTGCCCGACCGTACCGATCGTCGCACCGACCATCGCCGAGATGAACGCCTCGAACGAGGTATTCCTGAAAAACAACGGGCTGTTGCTGCGCAATTGCGCGCCCTTCAATGTGCTCGATCGCCCCGCTCTGTCGCTGCCTTGCCATCGCGCGAATGAAGCGCCGGTGGGCCTGATGATGGTGGGCGAATCGATGGCGGACCGGGCGCTCCTGGCGCTGGGCGCGGCGGTGGAACGTGAACTGGCCGCGATTCGGCGCTAGCGTCGGAAGACGATCAGAAACCGCGGTTCTTTTTCTTGGTTTCTTCGGCGATGCGTTCGTCTTCGGCCATTTTCTTGGCGGCCGCGCGCTTGTCCCAGCCTACCGCTTCGGACAGCCATTCCCACCACAGGAACAGCAGGATGAACGGTGCCAGCACCCACAGCCACGACCAGCGGGCAACAGGGTCGACGTCGAGAATTTTCATGAGCAAAATGATGACGGCAACGATGGCTAAGGGCATGATGTCGCTCCCGGATGTTGAACGGAACTGATTATATGCTCAACCGCCTGGCCGGTAGCACCTCACCCTATCTGCAACAGCACCGGGACAATCCGGTCGACTGGCACGAGTGGGGACCGGAGGCGCTGGCCCTTGCCCGCGAGTCGGGGCGGCCGATACTGCTGTCGGTCGGTTACTCGGCCTGCCACTGGTGCCACGTGATGGCGCACGAATCGTTCGAGGACGACGCCATTGCGGCGCTGATGAACCGGCACTTTGTCAATATCAAGGTCGACCGAGAGGAACGGCCGGATATCGACCAGATTTACCAGACCGCCCACGCCATGCTCACCCAACGCTCCGGCGGCTGGCCACTGACCTTGTTCCTGACGGCGGATACGGTGCCGTTTTTCGGCGGCACCTATTTTCCAAAATCGCCGCGCTACGGCCTGCCCGGCTTCGCCGACCTGCTGCAAAAAGTCTCGGAGTATCACCGTGACCATCCGGTGGAGATCCGCGCGCAAAACGAGGAGCTGCAAAAAGCGCTGAGCCGCCAGCGTGCCGATGCGCAGACGAACGAAATGCCGGCGCGTGAGGCGATCGACGCGGCAACCCGGCAAATCGGCGACAGCTTCGACCGCGTGCACGGCGGATTCGGGCGGGCGCCAAAATTTCCGCACCCGGAAATGATCGACTTTTGTTTGCGGCGTGGCGCCGAATCGGGTGATGCTGCCACAGCCGCCGAAGCACGCCACTGGGCCACGTTTACGCTCGCCGCCATGTGCCGCGGCGGCATTTTCGATCAGCTGGGCGGCGGCTTCGCGCGCTATTCGGTGGACGGGCAATGGGCGATTCCGCACTTCGAAAAAATGCTCTACGACAATGGGCCGCTGTTGCGGCTGCTATCCGACGCATGGCTGTGCGCAGAGGATGAGGCGCAGAAAAGGCTGTTTGCACAATCGACGGAAGCCACCGCCACCTGGGTATTGCGCGAGATGCAGTCACCGGCCGGCGGCTACTACTCGACGCTGGACGCGGATTCGGAAGGCCACGAAGGCAAGTTCTACGTGTGGACCGCCGAGGCAGTGGAAGCGCTGCTGACCCCCGCAGAATGGCAGGTGGCGGCGCGCCATTTCGGCCTCGACCGGCGCGCCAATTTCGAGGACGAGTATTGGCATCTGGTGGTGGCGGCAACGCCCGAGCAGGTCGCGGAAACGCTCGGGCTGACTCTCGTAGAAGTGGAAACCACCATCGGCACCATGCGGCAGAAATTGTTCCTGGCTCGCGCGCCGCGCATTCGCCCCGGCCGCGACGAAAAGATTCTCACCAGCTGGAACGCATTGATGATCGAGGGCATGGCGCACGCCGCGCGGGTGTTCGACCGGCCGGAATGGCTTGCGTCGGCGCGCGCGGCGCTCGACTTTGTGCGCACAACCTTGTGGGATGCGGCAAAGGGCCGCCTCAACGCCACCCACAAGGACGGCAAGACCCACCTCAATGCCTACCTGGACGATTACGCCTACCTGCTGAAAGCGCTGATCGAAATGCTGCAGGCCGATTTTCGCGCGGACGACCTGGCCTTCGCGACCCGCCTGGCCGATGTGTTGCTCGAGCAGTTCGAGGATCACGATAGTACCAACCCGCGCGGCGGCTTCTTTTTTACCAGCCACGATCACGAGTCGCTGATCCAGCGGCCCAAGCCCGGCTTCGACAACGCGACCCCCTCCGGCAACGGGGTGGCTGCCTACGCCTTGCAACGGCTGGGGCATCTATGCGGTGAGATGCGCTACCTGCAGGCAGCGGAACGGGCACTCGCCTGCTTCGCGCCGCAGATCGATGAACACCCGAGCGGCCACGGATCGCTGTTGATGGCGTTGGATGAGGCGCTGGCGCCGCCGGCGCTGGTGATCCTGACCGGCGACGACGCCGGCTGCCGATTCTGGCAACGCGAATTGGCTCGACAATACCGTCCGGCAACGATGGTGGTTGCGATAGGGGGCAGCGCCCCGGATCGGCTGCCCGCCGTCTTGCAAAAACCGCAGCGGCCCGGGGTGCAAGCCTGGGTTTGCCACGGCCTGCAGTGTGCCCCGCCGGTGGCCGATCTAGTACAATTGCAACAATCGCTTTCCGGGGCGCCGCAGTAGCCTGATGTCGCGCCCGCCCAGCCGCCTTTCCCTTCAGCCCTTCGGAGACACCATGAAAAAGTACCTGCCCTTCGTATTCGCTGCCGGCGCCCTGCTGGCCGCCTCGCAATCCCAGGCGATGGACGAATTGCACAAGAAATACGTCTGCACCGCCTGCCATATGGACAATATGAAGCTGGTCGGCCCGGCCTATCAGGAAGTTGCCGACAAGTACCGCGCCGATTACAAGAAGGATGCCAAGGGCATGATCGCCAAGCTCGCCGCCAAAGTGAAGGCTGGCGGCTCCGGCGTCTGGGGCCCGACGCCGATGGCGCCGAACCCCACCGTCCCGGATGCCGACCTCAACAAAATGGTCAAGATCATTCTGGATATGCCGGCCGCCAAGAAGTAACTTTTCCCGCAAGCAAAAAGCCGGCTGATCGCCGGCTTTTTGCTTGGTGCGCTGCGGCAAACTCTTGATCGGCAAGGCCCAAACTCCCATAATGGCGGGTTGTTGCTCCCGCAGATTCCCCTCACTTTTCCGGAGATTCGACCATGAAAGCTTCACTGAAACCGTTGTTTGCCCTGATGCTGGTGGCGGGTGTCGTCGGCTGCGGCAAAGAAGAGGTCAAACCGGCTGATTCCACCGTGACGGTGAAAATCGCCCACGCCGGTCCGCTGACGGTCAAGACCCCGCATCTGGGCAAGGATGACGAAAACGGTGTCGCCCTGGCCCTGGCCGATGCGACGGCGATGAAGCTGAAACTCGACGGCAAAACCGTCAAGTTCGAAATGATGAGCGAAGACGACCAGGGCGACCCCAAGGTCGGCACCACGGTTGCGCAAAAACTGATCGATGCGAAAGTGGTAGCGGTGATCGGCCACTTGAATTCGGGCGTGAGCATTCCCGCTTCCGAGCTCTACACCAAGGCCGGCATCCCGATGGTTTCTGGTTCCGCCACCAACCCGGTGCTGACCGAGCGCGGACTGAAAGGCGTGTTCCGTACCGTCGGCCGCGACGATCAGCAGGGACCGGCGCTGGGCGCCTATATCGCGGGCGAATTGAAGGCGAAGAAGGTCGCCCTGATCGACGATAAGACGGCCTACGGCGAAGGGCTGCGCAGCGAAGTGGAAAAGCGCCTGAAGGCCGACAACGTTGCGATCATCGACAAGGAAACCACCACCGATACCGACACCGATTTCAAGGCGGTCCTCACCAAGATCAAGGCCAAGAATCCGGATGTGATCTTCCACGGCGGCATGGACCAGACCGGCGGCCCGATGATCAAACAGGCGCGCGAACTGGGCATCAAGGCGATTTTTGTGTTCGGCGATGGTGCGTGCACCGCCGAGATGGGCAAGATGGCGGGTGCGGCCGCGGAGGGTCTGGTGTGCTCGCAAGCCGGCCTGCCCAGCGAAGCTGCCAGCCCGGGATTCATCAAGGCCTTCAATGCCAAGTACGGCGAAATCAAGCAATACGCGCCGACCTATTACGACGCCACCATGGCGGTCATCGAGGCGATGAAAAAAGTCGGCTCGGCTGATCCTGCCAAGTTCGGTCCGGAAATCTACAACGTGAGCTTCTCGGGCGTGACCGGCAAGCTGGAATTCGACACCAAGGGCGATCGCAAGAACGCGGAAATCACCATCTTCAAACTGAAGGACGGCAAAATCGTGCCGGAAGCCATCGTCCGCGCCGGCGTATCGACCAAGTTCGAGATGCCGGCACCGGCAGCCGCTCCGGCGGCAGTTGCCGCGCCCGCCACCGCTCCTGCGGCAGCACCGGCAACCGCGCCGGCCAAGGACGCGAAACCAGCCGAAGCCCCGAAGAAGTAGGGTATCCCTGAGTAAAAAGCGGCACTGGCGACAGTGCCGCTTTTTTATTGTCAATGTACGCATCCTGTAACATCCGCCGATGGACACTTTCCTCCAGCAGTTGATCAATGGCCTGACCCTGGGCTGTGTGTACGCCGTGGTGGCGCTCGGCTACACCATGGTGTACGGCATCATCCAACTGATCAATTTCGCCCACGGCGATGTGGTGATGATCGGCGCCATGGTCGCCTATACCGTGATCAGCATGCTGGCGCCGAGCGGCCTGCCGCCGCTATTGATCGTCGGCATCGCCGTGCTGGCGGCCATTCCGGTGTGCATGGCGGTCGGCTACACCATGGAGCGCGTGGCCTACCGGCCGCTGAGAAAGGCGCCTCGCCTCGCGCCACTGATCACCGCTATCGGTATCTCCATCATCCTGCAGCACGTTGCTCTGCTGATCTGGAGCCGCAATAACCTGTCGTATCCGCAAATCGTGCCGCTGCATTCGTACCACCTCGGCGACAGTGACACCAGCGCCACCATCACCAATGTGCAAATCTTCATCATCCTCACTTCGGTGGCGATGATGGCGGCACTGCTGGCGATCGTATTCAAGACCCGCATCGGCATCGCCATGCGTGCGACCTCGCAGAATCCGCAGGTCGCCGGCCTGATGGGCATCAACATCAATTCCATCATTTCGCTCACCTTCATGCTCGGCGCGGGCCTCGGCGCCATCGCCGGCGTAATGGTGGGAAGCTACTACGGCATCGCCAACTACACGATGGGATTCCTGCTCGGCCTGAAGGCCTTTTCGGCGGCGGTACTGGGCGGCATCGGCAATCTGGGAGGGGCTGTGCTGGGCGGGATTTTGATGGGCTTGATCGAGGCGTTCGGCGCGGGGTACATGGGCGACATCACCAATGTCTGCACCCTCGATCAGTTTCTGCCGGGCTTTCAGGCGATGTGCGCCACCAACGAAAATGCATCGCTGTTCGGCTCAAACTACAAAGACGTGTACGCCTTCATCGTGCTGATCCTGGTGCTGGTGTTCCGACCTTCCGGCTTGTTGGGCGAGCGAGTGGGAGACCGCGCGTGACCAGTATCGCCGCCCTGCGCGCCGATCCCCGCCTGCGCTGGGTGGGAGTCGCGCTGGTTGCGCTCGCCCTGATCGCCCTGCCCTTCGCGCTGGCGACCGCCGGCACGGCTTGGGTGCGCATCACCAATTTTGCGATCCTGTTCGTGTTGTTGTCGCTGGGTCTCAACATCGTGGTCGGCTTCGCTGGATTGCTGGACCTGGGCTACATCGCTTTTTACGCAGTCGGTGCTTATACCTATGCCTTGCTGGCTTCGCCGCATTTTGGTTTACACCTGCCGTTCTGGATCATCCTGCCGATCGGCGCCGCGGTGGCCTGCCTGTTCGGGATCCTGCTGGGAGCGCCCACACTGAAACTGCGCGGCGATTATCTCGCCATCGTCACGCTCGGTTTCGGCGAGATCGTGCGCATCTTCATGAACAACCTGTCCGACCCGATCAATATCACCAACGGACCGAAGGGCCTTGCCACCATCGATCCTATCCGCGTTTCGCAGCTCGGCATCGATTTCGGCCAGACCGCGCATATCGGCGGCCTCGCTATCTCAAGCACCATTCAGTACTATTTTTTCCTGCTGATCGTGATGATGGCGGTGATCGTCATCAACCTCCGATTGCAGAATTCCCGCATCGGCCGCGCCTGGGAAGCGATCCGCGAAGATGAAATGGCGGCACGTGCGATGGGCATCAATACCACCCGCATCAAGCTGCTGGCGTTTGCGATGGGCGCTTCCTTCGGCGGTGTGGCGGGCGGCATGTTCTCCGCCATCCAGGGATTCGTCAGTCCCGAGAGCTTCAGCCTCACCGAGAGCGTGATGGTGCTGGCGATGGTGGTACTGGGTGGCATGGGCAATATCTGGGGCGTGGTGGTGGGCGCCGTGCTGCTGTCCTTCGTGCCGGAAATCCTTCGCTATACGGTGCAGCCGGTACAGATGGCCCTATTCGGCCATAGCATCATCGATCCGGAAATTCTGCGTATGTTGATTTTTGGTTTCGCGATGGTGTTGATGATGCTGTTCCGCCCGGCTGGACTGGTGCCTTCGGCGGTGCGGAAGCGTGAGTTCGCCGTCAACGATGACGGGGCCGGCAAATGAGCAAGGTCATACTCTCGGCGGAAAACGTCAGCAAGCGCTTCGGCGGTCTGGCCGCTTTGTCCGAGGTGAGCTTCGGCATCGAACGCGGGCAGATCTACGGCCTGATCGGCCCCAACGGCGCCGGCAAGACCACCATGTTCAATGTACTGACGGGGCTCTACCGGCACGACGGCGGTATCATCACTTTCGACGACAAGGTGCTGAATGGCGTGACGCCCGACCGCATCGCCGGTCTCGGCATTGCTCGTACGTTCCAGAACATTCGCTTGTTCGGCAATCTTTCGGCGATCGAAAACGTGATGATCGGCCGCCACGTGCGCACCCACGCCGGCGTGTGGGGCGCCGTCACCCGCAACCGTGCGACACGCAATGAGGAGGCCGCCATCGAGGCGGCGGCGCACCAGTGGCTGGAGTTCGTGCAGGTCGATGCGCGCGCCAACGATCTCGCCAAACACCTCTCCTACGGCGACCAGCGCCGCCTGGAAATCGCGCGCGCGCTTGCGACCGACCCGAAGGTGCTGGCGCTGGACGAACCGGCTGCCGGCATGAATGCCACCGAAAAAGTCGCGTTGCGGAAATTGATCGAATCGATCCGCGACCGCGGCATCACGGTGGTGCTGATCGAGCACGACGTAAAACTGGTGATGGGCTTGTGCGACCGCATCGCCGTGCTCGACTACGGCAAGAAGATCGCCGAGGGCAATCCGGCCGAGGTACAGGACGACCCGAAGGTGGTGGAAGCCTACCTGGGCGCCTCGATCGAGATTGCAGCGTAGCCATGGCACTCCTCGCACTCAAGGATTTGCACGTTTCCTACGGCGGCATTAAAGCGGTCAAAGGAATTGATCTTGAGGTCAATGCCGGTGAGCTGGTGGCCTTGATCGGCGCGAATGGAGCAGGCAAGACCACCACGCTAAAGGCCATTGCCTCGCTGCTGACGCCGGCTTCGGGGTGCATCGAATACGAAGGCCGCGACATTTCCGGGTGCCCGGCCCACCAATTGGCCGCGCAGGGCCTGGTGCTGGTGCCGGAAGGCCGTGGCGTGTTTCCCGGTCTCACCATCGAAGAAAACCTGCAGATGGGCGCCTTCGCACGCCGCGACCACGCCGCCATCGCATCGGACCTCGTGCGCATGTTCGAGTTGTTCCCGCGCCTTAAGGAACGCGCCAGGCAGACCGCCGGCACGCTGTCCGGCGGCGAACAGCAAATGCTGGCGATGGGCCGCGCGCTGATGGCGCGCCCCAAGTTGCTGCTGCTGGACGAACCTTCGATGGGGCTCGCGCCCATCATGGTGCTGAAGATTTTCGAGGTGATCCGCGATGTCGCCAAGAGCGGCATGACCATCCTGCTGATCGAACAAAACGCCAAGCTCGCCTTGCAGGTGAGTAGCCGCGGCTACGTGATGGACGGCGGCCTGATCACGCTGGCGGGCGAATCGAAATCCTTGCTCGCGGACCCCAAGGTGCGCGAAGCGTATTTGGGCGAGCACGCGCACGCCTGATCGCCGTATCGCGCCGTTACGGCGTATGCTGCGCCGATGAACGCACTGACGCAAAAAGAGCTGGTGGAACTGAAGCGCGCCAAGGCGCTGCTGGAAAATCCCGGCCTCGCGGCGAGGCTGTCGGCCATGCTCGGCACACCGTTCGAGCGCGGCATGGCGATGTTGCCGAAGCGCTTTCAGGGCGTGGTGCACAAGGCATCGGAGGCGGCGATGATGCGCGCCCTCGACCTCGCCGTGAAATCGCACTTCGACAACGGCACAAAGGGCAGCAAAGGCTCGCGCGACAAGATGCACATGGCCGCCGTAGCGGCCTCGGGGGCCGTGGGCGGTGCATTCGGCCTGGCTGCACTGGGCCTGGAGTTGCCGGTATCGACCACCATCATGCTGCGATCGATCGCCGATATCGCCAGGAGCGAAGGCGAGAACATCCTCCACATCGACACCAAGCTCGCCTGCCTCACCGTATTCGCCTTGGGCGGGCGTAGCGAAAAGGACGACGCGGCCGAGTCCGGCTACTTCGCCGCGCGCGTGGCGATGGCGGGTGCTGTGACCGAAGCGAGCAAATTCCTCGCCGAGAAGGGCTTCAGCAAGGCGGGTGCGCCGGCTCTGGTGCGGCTGGTTTCGCTGATCAGCGCGCGCTTCGGCATCGTGGTATCGGAAAAGGCGGCGGCGCAGGCGATCCCGATCCTGGGTGCGGCCTCGGGCGCGCTCATCAATACCTTGTTCATCGAACATTTTCAGAACATGGCGCGCGGGCATTTTACGGTGCGCCGGTTGGAGAAGATCCACGGCGCCGCGCCCGTGAAAGACGCCTATCTGGAAATCCGGTAAGGGCTGCCAGCAGCTCGCAATTTGCGCTGCCGAGGAGAATTTCCGCAGGGAGTGATCGTTTACAAACATCCAAAGCCATTTACTTCTCGTACATGGCGGCTTCTTGGCTCATAATCGATGCCGATTCGCTCCCATGCCGCCTCGCAACATGAATTTTTCGCACTCCCTGCACAATTTCCAGACGTTGCCTTCGTTCAAGACGCGCGACATCGCCACCATGTGCCGCTGGGCGATCGTGCAGGCGCGCCTGGGCGATCCCTGGGCCGGCCTTGGGCTTGCCTATATGGCGCACGAGCGGGCGGTGCGCACGCACGACCGGCGCGACACCATGCTTGCCCTGAACGCCTCGGCCATGTGTCATGCCACGCGCAACGACGAAATGATGGCGCTGGGCGCCGCCGTCGACGCCGTCCTGCTGGCGCAGGAGCTGGGCGATCAGGTCGAAGCCGACCAGGCGCTGGCCACCATTGCCGGTTGCCCGATTCCCGCTTCTACGCTCGAAGAATCAGCAGGATTGCTGGCCGATATTGCGGAGCGGGCAGCGCAACGTCGCGACTACGACCTGGAAATTCGGGCGCGCGCGAACCTTGCGGTGGTGTTGGGAGATCGACTCCGTTTCGAGGAAGCCGAGGCCGAACTGACCGAAGTGTTTCGCCTCTTTGCCGAGCACAGCGACGAAGCTTTCAGCCAGGCAAGAATTCACCTCAACCTGGCCAATTTGCACAGGAAGCACATGTTGCATTTGATCTCCTGCGGCGAAATCGATGCGGCCACTGCGATATTCCATCGTGCGGTGGCGGTCGCCGATCAGTCGCAGCAGCTGGCGGAGCAGGAACAGAATGTGCCGGTGCAGGTCTTGACGCGCGGTATCTTGGGTGGTTTGTATCGGGCGCATGGCGACGGCACCAACGCGATCCGCATCCTCGCCGATGCACTGCCGCTGGCCCGGCAAAGTCATGTGCAGGGACAATTGCCGTTTATTTTGTCCGAACTCGCCGAAGGCTACGCAATCGTCGGCGACACGAAGCAGTACACCAGCACCCTGGAACTGGCCCTCAATGAGGCGGTAACGCAGCGGCCGACGGAGCGCGCCGAGCAGCTTTGCCGAAAATTATGTGCGCAAGCCGAAGCGGATGGCCGTGCCGAGGATGCGGCTTTCTGGTTACGACGCGCGGATTTGGAACAACGCGATTTCGCGCTCGCACACGAACAGGTCGGCCGCCAGGTGCGGGAACTGTATGCGACCTACAGCCAGGCGTGCGGTGGTATCAACAGCGCGGACAACGCGGCTTCGGGCGAGCCGGGCTCCGGCGCATAGTTGTAACGCCACGCCGCAAGCGGCGGCATCGAAGCGAGGATCGATTCGCTGCGCCCGCCCGATTGCAGGCCGAAATGGGTGCCGCGATCCCAGACCAGATTGAATTCCACGTAGCGGCCGCGCCGATACAACTGCCAGTCGCGCTCGCGTTCGCCGTGGGCAAGATTGCGGCGCCGTTCGACGATCGGCACGTAGGCATCGAGGAAGGCATCGCCGACGGCACGTTGCACGGCAAACGCGTGTTCGAAGCCTTGCTCGTGGAAGTCGTCGAAGAATACGCCGCCGATGCCGCGCGGCTCGCTGCGATGCTTGAGAAAAAAGTACTCGTCGCACCACTGCTTGAAGCGCGGATAGTAGTCCGCGCCCAAGGGCGCCAGCGCATCGCGGTTGACGCGGTGAAAGTGCACGCAGTCTTCCTCGAAGCCGTAATAGGGCGTGAGGTCCATGCCGCCGCCGAACCAGAACACGTCGTCGGTGCCGGCAGCGTCCGCCTTGGCGAGGAAAAAGCGCACGTTCATGTGCACGGTCGGCACGAAGGGATTGCGCGGATGCAATACCAGCGACACCCCCATTGCCTCCCATGGTCGTCCTGCGATGTCGGGTCGGTTGGCGGCGGCCGAGGGCGGCAGTCTGGCGCCTTGCACATGTGAAAACAGCACGCCGCCGCGCTCGAGAAAATTGCCGTTTTCGATGATGCGCGAAAGGCCGCCGCCGCCTTCGGCGCGCTGCCAGGCGTCGCGCACGAAGGCATGGCCGTCGAGCGCCTCCAGCCTGGAGACGATGCGTTCCTGCAGGTCGAGCAGGTACTGTTTGACCAGATCGGTGTTCATTGCGCGCGCCGCTGGATGGCGCGGTAGCCGATGTCGGTACGAAACTGCATGCCGGCAAAGCGGATCGGCTCCAGCATCTGGTAAGCGCGCTGCTGCGCGATCCGGACGGTATCGCCGAGCGCGGTCACGCAAAGCACCCGCCCGCCGTTGGTGAGCACCTTGCCGTCCACTTCCACGGTGCCGGCGTGGAACACGCGGGCATCGTCCCGCGCGGGTGGCAGGCCGGTGATGACATCGCCCTTTTGCGGCGTATCCGGATAGTTGCCGGCGGCCATTACCACGCCGAGGGCTGCTCGGCGGTCCCATTCGGCGTCGATGCGGTCGAGCGTGCCGTCCAGCGCGTGTTCCACCAGCGCCAGGAAATCGCTTTTGAGCCGCATCATGATCGGCTGCGTTTCCGGGTCGCCCATGCGTGCGTTGAATTCGACCACGCGCGGCTTGCCCGCGGGGTCGATCATCAGCCCCGCATACAGGAATCCGACAAAGGGCACGCCTTCCGCAGCCATACCTTTCAGGGTCGGCAGGATCACTTCGCGCATCGCGCGGGCGTGCACCTCGGGGGTGACGATCGGGGCCGGCGAATAGGCGCCCATGCCGCCGGTGTTGGGCCCCTGGTCACCGTCAAAAATGCGCTTGTGATCCTGCGACGAAGCGAACGGCAGGGCGTGTTTGCCATCGCAAAGGCAAATAAAGCTCGCCTCTTCGCCCTGCATGAATTCCTCGATCACCACGCGCGCGCCGGCCGCCCTGATCTTGTTTCCGGACAGCATCATCTCGATCGCATCGTGTGCCTCCGCGAGCGTCATCGCCACCACCACACCCTTGCCGGCGGCGAGACCGTCAGCCTTGATGACGATGGGCGCGCCGTTGGCGTCGACGTAGTCGTGCGCGTCGCGCGCATCGCTGAAAGTCGCGTACTTCGATGTCGGAATGCCGTGCCGGACCATGAACTGCTTGGCGAAATCCTTGGAGGCTTCCAGTTGCGCGGCGCGCTGCGAGGGCCCGAAGATTTTCAGGCCCGCTGCCTGGAACGCATCGACCACACCCGCTGCCAGCGGACCTTCCGGCCCGACCACGGTCAGGTGGATCTGCTCGTCCTGAGCGAATTTCAGCCACTCGGGAATGCTGTTGAGATCGACGTTGTACAAACCGTCCTCGTGGGCGATGCCGGCGTTGCCGGGAGCCACGTACACCCGCGAAACGCGCGGATTCTGCGCAAGGCGCCAGGCCAAGGCATGTTCGCGCCCGCCCGAGCCGATGACGAGAAGTTTCATCTACTAGTGGCGAAAGTGTCGCATGCCCGTCATCACCATCGCCACATTGCGTTCGTTGGCGGCGGCGATGACCTCTTCGTCGCGCATCGAACCGCCCGGCTGGATGACGGCGGTAGCGCCGGCGTCGGCGATGACATCGAGGCCGTCGCGGAAGGGGAAGAAAGCATCGCTGGCCGCGACGGAACCTTTCAGGTTGAGTCCGGCGTGTTT
>CAZCKI010000020.1:0-15051 GCA_964498815.1 uncultured Burkholderiales bacterium | reverse complement strand
GTCGTCGGCATGCGCCGACAAGCAGGCGGCGGCGAACAACACCGCGACTACCTTATATGTAGTGTGATTCATGGTGTTTCCTCCGATGGAACAGGTGAAGCTTGTACAAAGTAGAGGGGAAAATGGACGACATATCTCATGACGCCCTCCCACAGCTCCCGTCATTCCCGCGCAGGCGGGAATCCAGTGTCGTTCGTCAAAAGTCACTGGGTCCCCGCCTGCGCGGGGACGACGTAGATTGTTTTACGTCATGCAAAAATCATCATACGCCCGCACTTTTCACGCGCAAGCGTTCCTTTTGGTGGAATGGCAGTTGTTACAAAGCGGCGGGTAGAATCGCATCTGCCTTCCAGACGATCGCTGTCGTCACTAGTCAAACCCGCTCCATCCGCCAATATTCCCGAGGTCCGCACCATGAACCGATGCAAATTTGCCCTGCTGGCAACGCTCATCATCGCAACCCAGCTCGCCGTGGCCGCGGACAGCGCGAAGCCGCCGGCAAGACACGATGTGCTGCTGCGCAACGGCATGATCTACGACGGTAACGGCGGTAAGCCCTACGCAGGGGAAGTTGCGATCGACGGCGACCGCATCGCTTACGTCGGCCCGCCGGGCACGGCAAAAGCGAAGAAAGAAATCGACGTGCACGGCCAGGCCATCGCACCCGGCTTCATCAATATGCTCGCCCACACCGAAGAATCTTTCCTGATCGATGGCCGCGCGTTGAGCGACCTGGTGCAAGGCGTCACGCTGGAAGTGTTGGGCGAAGATTCGATGGGTCCGCTCAATCCGCAGATGAAAGCGCTGATGGTGAAACGCCAGAGCGACATCCGCTATCCGGTGACCTGGACGACACTCGGCCAGTACCTCGCCACGCTCGAGAAAAAAGGCATAGGCCCCAACGTCGCATCGTTCGTCGGCATGCCTTCGGTACGCGTGAATGTATTGGGTGAAGCCGACGTGCAACCCACCCCCGCGCAACTCACGCGAATGAAAAAGCTGGTGCATGAGGCGATGGAGCAGGGTGCGCTCGGCGTCACCACCGCGCTCATCTACGCGCCCGCCACCTACGCGAAGACGCCGGAGCTGATCGCGCTCGCCGAAGAATCGGCGCGCTGCGGCGGCATCTACACCGCGCACATCCGCAGCGAAGGCGACCGCATCGAAGCCGCCGTGCAAGAGACCATAGCCATCGCACAAGCCAGCGGCGCGCCGGCCGAGATGTATCACATGAAAGTCGCCGGCCGCGACAACTGGGGCAAGCTGGCCCGCGTGGTCGGCGCGGTCGAAGCCGCTCGTGCCTCGGGCGTGCGCGTGAGTTTCAATATGTATTCGTACACCGCCGGCGCCACCGGGCTCGATGCCGCCATGCCGCCCTGGGTGCAAAGCGGCGGGCTGGAAGCATGGATCGAACACCTGAAGGATCCGGCCACGCGCGCCAAGGTGATCGCCGAAATGCGCGAGCCGCACCCCAAGGATTGGGAAAATCTTTACATCGCCGCCGGCGCGGAAGGGAGTCTGCTGCTTGCCTTCAAAACCCCCAAGCTGAAACCGCTCACCGGCAAGACGCTCGCCGCCGTAGCGAAAGAGCGCGGCGTGTCGCCGGAAGACGTGGCCATCGATCTGGTCATCGAAGACGGCACGCGTGTCGGTGTCGCCTACTTCCTGATGGACGAAGCCAATGTCAAAAAACAAATGGCGCTGCCGTGGGTGAGCTACGGCTCCGACGAAGGCGGCCTCGCGCCCGAAGGCGTGTTTATGCTGTCCGCCGCGCACCCGCGCGCCTACGGCAACTTCGCGCGTGTGTACGCCAAATACGTGCGCGAGGATCACGCGCTGACGGTGGAGGAGGCGGTGCGCAAAATGACTTCTCTCCCCGCCGATAATCTTTCACTGAAAGATCGCGGCCGCCTGAAAGCCGGTGCCTTCGCCGACGTGGTCGTGTTCGACCCCGCCACCATCCAGGATCACGCCACCTTCGATAAACCGCACCAGCTCGCCACGGGGGTGTCGCAGGTATTGGTCAACGGCAAGTTTGCGCTGCAGGACGGCAAGGCGACGGGGGCGGCCAGCGGTCGAGCGGTGCGTGGTCGTGCCTGGACTGGAGCGAAGGATGGCGGCTGCCGCGCTTCGGCCAAGGACTGGACGTGGAGCAAGTAGAGGCGAGTTGCATTGCTTTCCACCTAACAAATAGTCACCGTTCGCCCCCGTATCGTGTACGGGGCAGGCTCACGGCCTGACCACCCGCAAAAAGTAGCCCCGTTCGTGGTGAGCTTGTCGAACCACACAGTGGGCTGAAACTGGTGGGTGATTCGCTATGTCCTTCGACAGACTCAGAGCCTGCCCCGTACTCGATACGGGGACGAACGGTGGTTATTTGAATAGCGAGCCGTCGTGATGCCAGTAAATCGTAAAAACCACTAGCGCACGCCGTACTACAATCCCGCATCTCACCGGCGCGCCGCCACATCGCCGCTGCCGTTCATTCCCAAAGGATTCCCGTGCTCCCCACCCTTCGTAACGCCATCATCCGCCAGTTCCTCATTTCGGCGGCGATCTGTTTCGGCCTGAGCCTCGCACTCACCTTTGCCAGCAGCGGCACCTTGCTGGGTCTCGCGCAACTGGGTGTGCCGGTGATCCTGTCGCTGGGCATCGGTGCGGTGACGGCGTGGCTGACCATGACGCGCTTCAAGAAAAATATCGTCAACGCCATCGTCACCGATATGTCGTACGCGCGCGTCGATCGCGCTGCGCATACCGACTTCGACTGGAAGACCATCGACGAATACGCCGAGCAATTGCAGTCGCGCGGCTTCACCCCGCTGGGCGATTACACCGTCTACCCGGCGCCGGTGCACACCATCGGCGTGGCCGCCTGCTTCGTCAACGCCGATGCCTCGGTGCTGGTCGAAGTGCAGCACATGATGCTCACCCGCGCGACCGTCGCTACCCCGGCCGGGTTCAGCACCGTGCACTTCTCGGTGTTTTCGGTGCTGGCGGGGCAGGCGCCGGTGGTTGCCACCGACCGGCCGGTGTCGGCCGCCAACTATATGCAGCGCGGCGATTATTCCGTGCTCGGGTCCTACCCCGGCGAATCGCTGATGGGCCTGCTCGACAAGCACGAGCGCCTGGTCGCCACCATGCGCGAGCGCTCCGGCAAATCGGCCAGCAACGGCCTCACCATGACGCGCTACCTGATCCTGCTGCGCGAGCGCATGGGGCAGGCACGCAGCCGCCTGCAGGCGACCGGCGCCTACACGCTGGTGCAACAGTTCGACGCCTACGGCGCCGATCCGAAAAGCAGCTGGGCGCCCGAGGGCAAAGCGCTCGCCGATATGGCGTCGCGCTCCTGGGCCGACATCGACGCGAGCCCCGCGTCGCTCGGCCGCCCACCGGTGATCGAGACGCCCGATGCCGCGGCGATCACCGCCGGCGCGGAACCCGGCGCCGCCGAGGACGGTGTGCGCGCCGCGATGCTGCGCCAGCGCATCGACAGCAGCGCCAACTGGTTTTACTGGATCGCGGGCCTGTCGGCGGTGAACATGTTCATCTCCGCCGTCGGCAGCAACTGGTCGTTCGTGATCGGCATCGGCGCCACACAATTTCTCTCCGCCGTGATCCGCGCCGCGGCGGCCGAAGCCAATCCGCCGGTCATCGGCATCGGCATCCTGTGGCTATTGAATCTGGGCCTGGCCGGATTCTTCGCCGCCTGCGGCTGGTTCGCGCGCCGCCCGTCCACGGTCGCCTTCGTCGCCGGCATGGTCCTGTTCGGGCTCGACACCATCATCTTCCTGCTGATCGCGGACTGGATCGGCGTGATCTTCCACGCCATCGCCTTGTATAGCCTGTGGCCGGGGTTGGTGGCCGGACGCGAGCTGAAGCGCCTGTCGGCCTGATACAGCCCGCGTCGCTGCATTACCCACGGTATTTTCGGCCGGTATAATTCCTGTCATGACGACCTGGACACCCGACAGCGTGCTGGCTCTGGCGCCGGACGCCGGGTCTGCCAAGGCCGCGCAAGGTCTTGCAGCGGCGCGACAATGGTCGCTGCTGGGCCGCGACGAGATAGCCCTGTGGGGTGAAATCCTCGGCAGCGGAACCAAGCCCTATCAGGCGCGCATCGATTTGCGCGAGCCCGCATTCAAGTGCAGTTGTCCCAGCCGCAAGTTTCCCTGCAAGCACGGGCTCGCGCTATTGCTGATTCTTGCGCGCGAGCCCGGCGCATTCACCAAGCAGGCGGCCCCCGATTGGGTGCAGGACTGGCTCAAGGGTCGCGACCAGCGCGAAGAAAAACGCGCCGACAAGGCCACCGCCGAACCGGCCGATCCGAAGGCGCGTGAACGCCGCGCCGAAAAGCGCGAGGAACGCATCGATGCCGGGCTCGAGCAATTGCAGGTGTGGCTCGGCGACCTGGTTCGCGCCGGTCTTGCCAAAGCGAAATCGCAGCCGCCCGCATTCTGGGAAACGATGGCCGCGCGCCTGGTCGATGCGCAGGCGCCGGGTGTGGCGCGGCTGGTTCGACAACTCGAAACGCTCACCCAGACCGGCATCGGCTGGGAAAGCCGTTTGCTGCACGCCGTGGCGCGCATCGAACTGATCCGCGTGAGCTATGCGCGCCGCGCCGCCTTGCCGCTGGCGTTGGCCGAAGAGGCCGCGACCGCCGTAGGTCGTGTGCGCACCCAGGACGAGCTCGCCGCCGAACCCGCCGTCGCCGATTGCTGGCAGGTGCTCGGTATCGCGCAGGAATTCGAAGACCGATTCAAAGTGCGACGCACCTGGTTGTGGGGACTGCGCAGCCAACGGCCGGCATTGCTGCTCGATTACGCGGTCGGCACCCAGGGCATGGACGCGGGACTGCCGGTCGGCTTGCAATTCGACGGCGAACTCGCGTTTTATCCCGGCAGCGCGCGCTTGCGCGCGGCAGTGCGCTCGCGTGACGGTTTGCCGCGAGCCGGCGAAAACTCGCTGCCGCTGGCGCCGTCGATAGCCGACGCTCTGGATGAATATGCGGAAGCGCTAGCCCGCACCCCCTGGCTGGATCGCTATCCCTTGCGGCTGGGCAAGGTCAGGATTTCGCTGCACCTGCCGGGCGAAGGCGCGGTTCACGTTTTCCTGGTGGACTCGACGGATCATCGTCTGCCGCTGCCGCCGAAATACCCGGCGGCCTGGCATTTGCTGGCGGTGTCGGGAGGCGAAGCGTTCGATGTGGTGGGGGAGTGGGACGGCGAGTTTTTCTCGCCGCTCGCCGTTGTCAACGGTGCAGCTACCTATGCTCTCGCTGAGGGATCGCCGGCGCTGCGCGCGATGGAGGCCGCGTGAAGCAGGAGTTGCAAAGCGACTGGGGGGTGCTGGTCATGACGGCCATGCTCGGCTGCGAGCGAAATGTGGCGATGCCTGCATTGCCGGCCGCGTTGGCGCCGCTCGCCGCGGAGGGCGATACCCCCGAGCAACGCCTGCTCGCGCACGCCGCCTTGTTGTCGGCGTGGTCGCTGGCGGGCCAACTTCCGCAGCCGGGCCGCAGCGATCACGCAGTCAGCGCCACGGACACTGAGCGCGCCGCCAGGTCGATCGCCGGTGTGCTGGCGCCCGACTATCAAGACCTCATGCATGAATGGTGCACGGCGGCGGCGCGCGCGCAGCGCCGGGTGCCGCATCACCTGCTGCCGGAATTCCTCGATCGCCTGGCCGCCGAAAAATTACCGGCGACGATCACCGCCATGCGCGCGGTGCTGGGTGCGCGCGGCCATTGGCTCGCGCAGCTGAACCCTGCCTGGCGCGGCGCGGCGCCGCCGGCCGATGCGCGCAGTGCATGGGAGTCGGGCACCCACGCGGAGCGCATCGCGTTGCTTCAGCAGTTGCGCGCAACCGACCCCGCGTTGGCGCGGACCTTGATCGCTGCAACGCTGGAAGCAGATGAACCGGACGACGTGGCCGCGTATCTCGCGCCGCTGGCAACCGGTCTCAGCACGCAAGACCACGATTTTCTGGAAGGCCTGCTCGACGCGCGCCACAAGCCGGTGCGCGGCGCCGCAGCCCGTCTGCTGGCGGCATTGCCGCAATCGGCGCGCGGCGACCGGCTGGCGCAATGGTTGGGCGCACACGCGACCTTTACTCCCGGCAGCGCCGGGTTTTTCAAGAAAGGCCGCGGCGCCATCGAGGTGACGATCGCCGACAAGGAAGACGCGGCCGTCGCCAAGGCGCTTGCCCGCGACGGTATCGATGCCGCGAAGAAGCGTGGCCAGCTCGGCCCCAAGGCACACACCTTGTTGCAAACCGTCGCCGGCATCCCGCTTGCCTGGTATGAAGCGCACTGGCCGGCGAAGCCGGCCGATCTGATCGACGCAGCACTCGGCGGCGAGTGGGCCGAAGCGATGCTGCTGGGATGGTCCGAGGCCGTCATCGCACAGCGCGATGCGCAGTGGGCGGACGCATTGCTGGCGGCCTTCACGGACCGGGCCGGCGCTTTCGCAGCCGGCCTCGAAGGCGCCGGACTCGGCGGTTTGTTGCGATTGCTGGCGCCCGACGCGCGCGAACGCTTCCTCGCCAAAATCCTGCACGACCGGCCGGTTGCCATTCACGATGGCGGCTTGCAGCATTTGTTGGCCGCAGCCGATCACGCCTGGTCGGCCGAATTCTCCAAAGACCTTCTCAAGATCGTTCGCAGCCACTACGTCAAGGAAACGCCGTGGGGCCTGCGATCGCAATTGAAGCGATGGGCCGCCAACCTTTCGGTGCAAAGCGCCGCCGGCATCCGCGATGGCTGGCCCACCCAGGCCACGCAATGGACCGCGGCCGACGACGAAATGCTCGAACGTCTTGCCGCCACCCTTGAACTCAGACGCAACTACCTCCAGGAGTTAACGCCATGACCGAACTACTGCGCCGCCACGCCGAAGACCAGTTTGCCGAGGAGCTGGCCGCCCTCGCCAAGGCCGACGAGCGCCCGCGGCCGCCCAACTGGAAGCTATCGCCGTGGGCGGTCGCCACCTACCTGCTCGGCGGCAAACTTCCCGGCGGCTTCGAAGTGACGCCGAAATACATCGGCGCGCGGCGCGTCATCGAGATCGCCGTTGCGACCCTCGCCACCGATCGCGCGCTGCTGTTGCTCGGCGTGCCCGGCACCGCCAAGAGCTGGGTCAGCGAACATCTCGCCGCTGCCGTGAGCGGCGATTCCACCCTGCTCGTGCAAGGCACCGCCGGCACCCCCGAGGAAGCGGTGCGCTACGGCTGGAATTACGCGCTGCTGCTCGCCAAGGGTCCGTCGAAGGAAGCGCTGGTCGCTTCACCGGTCATGCGCGCGATGGCGGAAGGGCGCATCGCCCGCATCGAAGAATTGACGCGCATGCCGGCCGATGTGCAGGACGCGTTGATCACGGTGCTTTCGGAAAAAACCCTGCCGATCGCGGAGCTGAATTCGGAAGTGCAGGCCGCGCGCGGCTTCAACATCATCGCCACCGCCAACGACCGCGATCGCGGTGTCAACGAATTGTCGAGCGCCCTGAAACGGCGCTTCAATACCGTCGTGCTGCCGGTGCCGGCCACCGCCGAGGAGGAAGTCGAAATCGTCATGACGCGGGTGGCGGCGCTCGGGCGCTCGCTGGAATTGCCGACCGAAGCGCCCACCGATGAAATCAAGCGCGTGGTCGCGGTGTTTCGCGAACTGCGCTCCGGCAAAACCGAAGACGGCAAGACCAAGCTCAAGTCGCCTTCGGCGACGCTGTCCACGGCAGAGGCGATCGGCGTGATGGTGAGCGGGCTCGCGCTGTCGGCGCACTTCGGCGACGGCAAGATGCGCGCCGGCGATGTCGCCTCGGGCTTGCACGGCAGCGTCGTCAAGGACCCGGTGCAGGACGCCATCGTCTGGAAGGAATACCTGGAAACGGTAGTGAAAGAACGCGACGGCTGGAAGGACCTCTACCGCGCCTGCCGCGAGCTCCTGTAGTGACCGACAAAGTCCACCTGTTCGGCATACGCCATCACGGGCCCGGCTCGGCGCGCAGCCTGCTGGGCGCCTTGGCGGTGCTGCAGCCGGATGCGATCTTGATCGAAGGCCCGCCCGACGCCGACGACATCATCGCCCTCGCCACCCGCGAGGGCATGCAGCCGCCGGTTGCCTTGCTGGTGTACGCCGCCGATAACCCGCAGCAATCGGTGTTCTACCCCTTCGCCGCCTATTCTCCGGAATGGCAGGCGATCCGCTTCGGCGTGGAGCGCGAGGTACCGGTGCGCTTCATCGATTTGCCGCAGGCGCACCGCTTGTCCGAGGCCGGCGAGGAAGAAGAAACGATCGAGACATCGGCTGCCGTGCGTACCGACCCGTTGCGTTACCTCGCCGACATCGCCGGCTATCCCGACGGCGAGCGCTGGTGGGATCACGTGGTCGAAACGCGCCAGGGCGGAGGCGCCGTATTCGACGCGGTCTGCGAGGCGATGGATGCGCTGCGCGAACAACATCCCGAAGACGAGGTCCTGGGTTTGCAGCGCGAAGCGTATATGCGACAGCAGATCCGCGCCGCAGTGAAGGAGGGCTTCGAGCGCATCGCGGTGGTGTGCGGCGCGTGGCACGCGCCCGCGCTTGCGACGCTGCCGGCGGCGAGCCACGACGCTGCTTTGCTCAAGAACCTGCCCAAGGTAAAGACCAAAGCGGCCTGGGTGCCGTGGACCTACGAGCGCCTTGCGTTCCGCTCCGGCTACGGCGCCGGCGTGGAATCGCCCGAGTGGTATCACCTGCTTTGGGAGCAGCAGGATCAACCGGTGCTGCACTGGATGACGCGCATGGCGCGCCTGCTGCGCGACCACGACCTCGATGCCTCGTCGGCGCACGTGATCGAGGCGGTGCGGCTCGCCGAGACGCTCGCCACGCTGCGCGGGCGCGCGCTGCCGGGCCTTGATGAATTGCTCGAAGCCGCCTTGTCGGTGGTGTGCAACGGCGCCGAGGCGCCTTTGCAACTGATCGAACGCAAGCTCGTGTTCGGCCAGCGCCTGGGCCACGTGCCGGACGATTTGCCGCTGGCGCCGCTGCTGGAAGACCTCGCCCGCGAACAAAAGCGCCTGCGCCTACCGGTCAGCGCCGATTTCAAGGACTACGACCTCGACCTGCGCACCGAAACCGATCTTGCCCGCAGCCAATTGTTCCACCGCCTGCGATTGCTCGGTATCGCCTGGGCGGAGCCGGCGCGCGCCACGGTGCGCAGCGCCGGCACCTTTCATGAATTCTGGCGGGTGCGCTGGCAACCGGAATTTGCCGTGGCGATCGTCGACGCCGCCCGCTGGGGCGGCACCATCGTCGAAGCATCCACGCTGGTGGCGGCCGACCGTGCCGCCAAGGCAGACAACGTCGATGCGATCGCCAAGATGCTGGAAGCGGCCCTGCTGGCCGATTTGCCGCTCGCTGTGGAACGCATGCTCGCGGTGCTCGAAGCGCGCGCCGCGGTTTCGCGCGACGTGGTGCAACTGATGGACGCCCTGGTGCCGCTGGCGCGCTCGCGCCGCTATGGCAGCGTACGGCAGACCGACGGCGCGATACTCGACCGCATCCTGCAAGGCAGCATCGCGCGCGTCTGCATCGGCCTGCCGGCCGCATGTGCGTCGCTCGACGATGAAGCGGCGGCGGCGATGGCCGCCCGTCTCGCCGCCGTCGACAACGCGCTGGTGATGCTCAACATCGATGCCGAACTCGCGGAATGGCGCAAGCACCTGGGCCAACTGGTCGAGCAGTCCGGCCTGCACGCCCTGGCGGCCGGCCGGGTGGCGCGGCTATTGCACGACGCCGGCGCCGCTTCCGCCGAGGAAACCGCGCGGCGATTGCACCTGGCCCTGTCGATGGCGAACGACCCGTTGGCCGCCGCGCACTGGATCGAAGGCTTCGCCAGCGGCAGCGGCGCTTTGCTCACCCACGACGCGGCCATGTGGGACCTGCTCGACCGCTGGCTGGCGGGCTTGCAGGAGAATCACTTTATCGAGGCGTTGCCTTTGCTGCGGCGCACGTTCGCGACTTTTCCGCAGGCCGAACGCCGCCAGATCGGCGAGCATGCGCGGCGCGGCGGCGACGCGGCGGGACCGGTCGGTGTGGCCGGCATTGCCACCGAACGCGCCCTCAAAGTGCTGCCGGTCCTGCAAACGATTTTTGGCGGGGAAGTAGCGGCATGAGCGACGATATCGAACGCCTGCGCCGCTGGCGGCTGGTGCTGGGCGGCGGCCCCGCCGACGGCACCCGGGCGCCGCTCGCGGCCGAAGACGTGCACATCGACCGCGCGCTCGCCGCCCTCTACGACTCCGACCGGCAGGGCGGCCTCGGCAGTTCCGCGCCGAGTGTGCCGGCGTGGCTGGGCGACATCCGCCAGTATTTTCCGGCCAGCGTGGTGCAGGTATTGCAGCGCGACGCAATCGAACGCCTCGACATGAAGCGGCTGATGATGGAACCGGAAATGCTCGAAGCGATGCAGCCGGACGTGCACCTGGTGGCCACCCTGCTTTCACTGCGTGGTTTGCTGCCGGCCAAGACCCGTGAAACCGCGCGCGCGGTGGTGAAGAAAGTGGTCGACGACCTGATGAAACGCCTCGCCAATCCGCTGCGCTCGGCGGTCAGCGGCGCGCTCAATCGCGGCTCTCGCACGCGACGGCCGCGACACGCCGAGATCGACTGGCATCGCACCATCCGCGCCAACCTCAAGCACTACCAGCCGGAGTGCCGGACGGTGGTGCCGGAAACCCGCATCGGTTATGGCCGCAAGCGCTCGAGCCTGCGAGATGTGATCCTGTGCATCGACCAAAGCGGCTCGATGGCGAATTCGGTGGTGTATTCGAGCGTGTTCGGCGCGGCGATGGCATCGCTGCCGGCGGTCAACACCAGGCTGGTGGTGTTCGATACCGCCGTCATCGACCTGTCCGACCAGCTCGACGATCCGGTCGAGGTGTTGTTCTCGGTGCGTCTCGGCGGCGGTACCGACATCAACGGCGCCATGTCGTATTGCCAATCGCTGGTGCGGCGGCCTTCGGACACGATCCTGGTGTTGATCAGCGATTTGTACGAAGGCGGTGTCGAGCAGGATTTACTGCGGCGCGCCTCCAGCCTGATCGCGGCCGGCGTGCAGGTGATCGTGCTGCTGGCGCTTTCCGACGAGGGCGCGCCGGCCTACGATCACGCGCTCGCCGCCAAATTAGCCGCGCTGGGCGCGCCGTCGTTTGCCTGCACGCCGGACCGTTTTCCGGAATTGATGGCGGCCGCCATCAACCGTCTCGATATCGCGCAGTGGGCGGCGCAGCAGGGCATCAGCGCCAACGCCGGGCAAGCGGCCGGCTAGCCCACCCGCATCGAGTTTCCGACTACCGCGCTGATGACTTGTTCAGCGCAGCGGCGGCGCGTATCAGCGTCTTGAAGGCAGCCTCATCGATTTCGTCCCCCGCACGGAAATCGATCGCGCGCCGGGTGCCGCCTTCCAGGCTGGAGTTGAATAGTTTTGAAGGGTCCTTGAGCGCAGCGCCCTTGGCGAAAGTCAGCTTTACCGCGCTCTTGTACGATTCGCCCGTGCAGATAATGCCATCGTGAGACCAAACCGGAACGCCCCACTTCCATTCCTCGATCACCTTGGGGACGGCCTGCTTGATGAGGGCGCGGACACGGGCGAGCGTCTTGCCCCGCCAGTCGGCAAGTGACTTGATCCTCGCGTCGATCAGCAGGGAGGGCGATTCGCCCAGGGTCGTTGCGCTTTTTTTCATCATGTCTGCACCTCGTTCGCCTGTTTTTCCTCTTGCGAAGTACCCATCCGCCCTCCTCCGCGCCGGCAGCGGCGTCTTAAGAGGCCAGGCGCTTCGAAATAAATTGCCGAAGGATATGGCCTTTCCACATCCAAAGTCCCGAAAGGAACATGACCGGAAAGAAGACAAACCGGGTAGCGGGGGCGTAATCCGGGATGACTTCAAACGGACTATAGATATAGCCGATGATCGGAATGCTGCAGATGAGGTGAACGCAGCGAAAAATCGTACGTTGGGCGGCATCTTTCATGATCAATGACTCCTCCATTGGTTGGTGATATTGCTGCACTTACTCCGGCCTGGCCGGCGTCGGCAACCTTCAGTCCGCCCGCGCCAGGATCTGTTCCAGGTTTGCAAAGTACTTCTGCCACCCGAGCTTGGCGCCCCCGGTTGCCTGCTTCTGATCCGGCCGAAAACCCGACTGCTCCATACGCAGATGCGTCCCCTTGCTCGTGGGGGTGAGCGTAAAGGTCACCACGCTCTTTAGATTGAAAGCCGCATCGGCGTGTTCGAAATTCCAGGTGTAGGACAGCGTTTTGTGCGGCTCGATGGCGAGGACCTCGCAATCCAACACGCCGCCCCAGTCTCCGCGAAGCTTGAAACGGTGGCCTACGGCTGCCTGGAAATCGTTCTTCATCAGCCACTCCTCGATCAGGTGTGGCTGGGTGAGCGCGCGCCAGAGCTTTTCCGGCGGATACGCCATTTCGCGTTCGACGACGACGGAGCGGGTATCGGGCGTGTTCATTGGTCCATCCTTTTCAGCAGGTTTTCGAGGTGGTCGAAGCGCGCGTCCCAGAAGGTGGCGTAGAAACTCATCCAGTCGATCAAGGGGGTGAGGCCCTTGGGCTGGGCGCGGTAATACACCACCCGGCCTTCGGGCCGATCGCTCACCAGCCCGGCGAGTTTCAGAACGCCGAGGTGTTTGGACACCGCAGGCTGGGAAACGCCCGATCCGTCAGTGAGCGCTCGCACCGTCTGCTCGCCGTCGTGCATCAGCCGTTCCAGAATCGCGCGGCGGGTCGGATCGGCCAGGGTTTTGAACAGGTGCTCGGGAGCGTTGTACATATCGGATCAATAACCGTGTAGTTATGGGTTATGCGAACAATAACTCGCTGGTTATGGATTGTCAAGCCCCAGGCCCGCCTGCTTATGCAGCCCCAGGAGGTGTTGCGGACAGCGCCCGATTTATTCGTAAACTTATCCGGCAGACAGTAATATTGGCGACGCGTTTGGCCGCGATTGATAAGAACGCGTCGTCCCCGCGTAGGCGGGGACCCAGTGACTTGTTGCGAACGACACTGGGTTCCCGCCTACGCGGGAACGACGTATTTGGTCTGTTCCTCTCGCAATAATTACCCCAAGAAAGAACCGTAATGTGCCGCCCACTTCTCATTCGCTGTGCCGCCTTCGCCGCCCTTTTGTTTGCCGCCCCTGTTTTTGCCGCCGAGCACACCCTGCTCGCCACCCCCGACACCGTCGCCTGGGGCTATTACTCGGGGCAATCGAAACCGGTGCTGACGGTGAAATCCGGCGACACGGTGCGCATGCAGACGCTTTCCACCTGCGGCCCGCCCGAGCTCATGATCAGCCGCGGCGTGAAGCCCGAGGACATCCCCGCCTACACCGCCCCCATATATAAAGAGGTAAAGGACCGCGGCCCCGGCGGCCACATCCTCACCGGCCCGGTCGCCATCGCCGAGGCCGAGCCCGGCGACGTGCTGGAAGTGCAGATCCTGAAAGTGGACATCGACGTCGACTTCGCCTGCAACGGTTTCGGCCTCGGCCGCGGCTTCTTGCCGATGGAGTATCCCTACAGCCGCGCCAAGATCATCCCGCTGGACCGCAAGAAAATGCTCGGCCTGTTCGCCCCCAACATCCAGATTCCGCTGAAGCCCTTTTTCGGCAGCATGGGTATCGCTCCGGCCGGCGGCAAGATCGACAGCGCCCCGCCCTTCGCCCACGCCGGCAATATGGACAACAAGGAACTGGTGGCGGGCACGACTCTCTTCATCCCGGTGGCGGCCAAAGGCGCCTTGTTCCAGGCAGGCGACGGCCACGCCGCGCAGGGCAACGGCGAAGTGGACATCACGGCGCTGGAAACGTATCTCTCCGGCACCTTTCGCTTCGTGGTGCACAAGAACAAAAAACTCCTGTGGCCGCGTGCCGAAACCCCCGAGTACTACATCTCCATGGGCTTCAGCAAAGACCTGAAGGAAGCGGCCGAGCACGCGCTGCGCGACATGATCGAATTCCTGATGGAAGAAAAACACCTCTCCCGCGACGACGCCTACATGCTCTCCAGCGTGGCGGTGGATTTGAACATCACGCAGCTGGTGGACGGAAACGTGGGTGTGCACGCCATGTGCCCGAAGAAAATTTTCACCGACAAAGCGGCGCGTTGAGCCCGGCGATGAAAGCCACCAAGAAAGCGACGGCGCTGCGCCCGCGTCTGAAGCCGGTGAAGCGGGTAACGCGAAAAGCGCACCCGCCGCGCAACGACAAGGAACAGTCCATCCTCGACGCGGCCGAAAAACTGTTCGCGCAATTCGGCTTCGAAGGCGTCTCGCTGGAAAGCATCTCGGCCGAGGCCGGCATCAGCCGTCATAACCTCCTCTATTACTTCCCGAGCAAGGACGCGCTGTATCACAAGGTGCTGGACCGCGTGATGGACCTGTGGCTGGACAGCATGGCCGCGATCTCGGTGAGCGACAATCCGCAGGAAGCCTTGAGCGCCTACATCGCCGCCAAGCTCAGGTTCTCGCACGAGCAACCGGCCGGCTCGCAGGTATTCACCAGAGAGGTGATCGCCGGCGCACCGCGCTATGCCGAGGTGATCGAGAAGCGCGTGGCGCCGATGCTGCGCAAGGATTTACGCACCCTCGAAAAATGGGCCAAGGAAGGCCGCATCGCCCGCATCGACTTCACGCACCTGATGTTTTTGATCTGGTCGGTGACGCAGGCCTACGCCGACCTGGCGCCGCAGTTTGCGATGCTGCTCGGCAAACCCAAACTGGAAGAGCCGGATTTTGCGGCGGCGCAGAGTGTGTTGACCCGGTTGGTGTTGGAGGGGTTGAGGAAGAGGGACTAGCAAGCAGGCGGTTGCCGCTGCTTTGCAACCGGCTGCTGCTCTTTAAGCAATCTATTCATTTGTAGTGGAGAGCTGACAATGAATCCTAGAGGCATTCTAATTCTCTTGACTTGCTTGCTGTTAGCAAATGCCAACGGTCAACCTAAAACCACACCCGTTCCGATGCTTATGCTTCGCGGGGTCGTAAGCTGTGGCGAGTGGGTTGC
>CAZCKI010000019.1:0-15099 GCA_964498815.1 uncultured Burkholderiales bacterium | reverse complement strand
GTTGATCACCGATTGCGTCAGAGTCGGATAAGTGAGAATGAATATATAAGGGTCTAGCGTCAGATTCTTGAGCGCCGCCATCGACGGCACCGCATAGAACTTCTGGAACGAGGACCACAGCAGGACCAGGAACGGCAGCGCCACGATTAGCAGGAAGTACAAGATGCAAAATACGGCCGCGGCCCAGCGCCACTTGCCGAGGTCGATGGCGCGCGGGCGAAACCCTTTGCCGGTCATGGTCGAATACTTGCCGCCCTGGTTGGAGAGCCGCGACTGGTAAAACACGCCGCAAGTCGTGATCAGCAACAGTGTGACTGCGTATGCGGAAGCGAGGCCCACCTCGCTCGGATACTGGTGAATCGCCTGGTAGATCGACGAAGTGAACACCTGGATACCGACCGGCAGCCCCAGCAGTGCCGGCACCTCGAACGATTCCAGTGCACGCACGAACAGGATCAATAGCGTGGCGACGATCGCCGGCATCACCAGCTTGAGGGTGATGCGGAATACGATCTGCAACATCGACGCCCCGCTCATCATCGCCGACTCCTCCAGCGAGGGGTCCATCGAACGAAACGCCGCCGTCATCAGCAGGAACGCCATCGGCGAATAGTGCAGGCCGTCGACGAAGATCATGCCCCACATCGAATAGACGTTGAAAAACACATAGTCGGTGCCGAACCAGTTTTGCAGCACCAAGTTGAGGATGCCGATCTTGGGGCTGCCGAGCAGGATCCAGGCAACCGTGAACAGGATGCTGGGAATGATCAGCGGGATGATGGAGAGGGCAAAAAACAGCGCCTTGAACGGCGTACTGGTACGCTCGTTCAGCCATGCGAGGAATGTGCCGATCACGAAGGCAAAAATCGATGCGCCAAAAGCGAATTCGACGGAATTGAAGAATAGCTTGGCGGTTTCCCAACTGCCGTAAGCGGTCAGGTAATTCTGGAAAGTGAATTCGGCTGCCTTGGCGCTGGTTTGCGGCGTGAAAAAACTCTGCCATAGCAGAAAGCATAGCGGCACCGCCGCCAGGAACACGACCAGGACGATGCACCCACCCACCACCAGCCACTTCGCGTCGAAGGCAATCTTGCCGGTCGCTGGTACCGGCACCGGATGGATTGTCTCGCTGGCAAAGGTCATTGTCGAAATTTCTCCGGGGCTACTTCGGCTGCGCAAGCCGCTACTTGCACGGCCGATTTTATGGTTCTGCTATATGTTCCTTTATATGGAACATCGGTCCGCATAGCAAACCACGCAACTGTAGCCGCCCCGGGCCGGGGCGTCAAGAAATTAGCGTTCACCGTTCCGCTTTCAGCTTCGCGTGGTGGTAATCCCAGACCTTCTGCAGCAAGTGCGGCTTCGACAGGTTGGCGTGAATGGTGCGCACCTCGTCCGTCGCCAGCACGTGCGGTTCCCCCAGCCGGCTCGCCAGGTACTGGCGCTCGGCGGTTTCCTCCAGGTACACCGCGAACACGAAGGTATCGGTGATGCTGCCCGACGCGATCACCGCACCGTGCGAACGCAGCACCGCGACTCGGTGATCGCCGAGGACGTGCGCCAATTCGATGCCGAGGCCCTGCGAATTGATCGACGCGGTCTTTTCGAAGTAACGAATTTCGCCCAGCACCGCCGCCTGCATGATGACGGGCAGGATCGGCTTGCCCGCCATGGTGAACAGGGTCGACCAAAGTGGATGGGTGTGGGCAACGCTGTGTACATCGGCGCGGCGCCGGTAGATCTCAGCGTGAATGCGAAACTCCATCGGCGGCACCGCCTCGCCTTCCACCAGGTTGCCGTCGAAATCGATGGTGACGATATCGGCCGCAGTCAGGGCGCTGCGCACCGATTTTCCCGAGTTGATCAACATGTGATCGCCGTCTACGCGCAGGCTGAAGTGGCCGTTGAAGTCGATGATGCCGGCGCGTTCCAGCATCAGGATCGCATCGGCGAGTTTTTCCTTCTGTTCGCGGTATTGCATCAAATACCTCCCGGCGCGGACCGATGCGCGTGTTGGCGGCCATGCTCATGCCGGGGTGGCTGATCGGTGCGGCGCAGCGCGCGCGGATCTTCGTTGAACACCAGCGATTTCACCGTCACCGGAACGGTAAAGGATGGCATGCGAATGCGGCCCAGGTCGATGTAGTCGAAATCCCACAGCGTGACGCCGTCGATCACCAGCAATTCGCTGGCAAGTTCCATTTCGTCGCGCAGGATGGCACCCAATGTCTGCGCGATATCGCCGTCGAGGACGATGAATAGCGACTTGCCTCTTGCAATGCTATTGGCGAGGCCCGCCACAATAGCCGTCGCCAGCGCGTGGATGCGCGGGTATGACGGGTCGCCACGCCAGCGAAAGGCCAGCGCAACATCAGTCTCACCCTCGACGAGATCGAATGCGGTGAAATGGCGCCGGATCGCCTGCGCCAGACGGTTGACGTCGATTTCGGCCGTGAATTCGAATTCGGGCTGCAGCACCTGCAGGTTGCGGCGCGGCAGCAGCTCCGCCGGATGGGAGATATAAGTGGTGTTGCCGCTCAACTGTACGCTGTACTCCGATGCGCCCAGCGCGGTGGCGCGAATGCATTCACCGGCCGGCAGCAAGGGCCACGGCAAGACGCCGCAATCGACCCGCGCCCGCACCGCTTCGCCGAGCAATTTGCCGAGGTCGCCGAAATCGCGCGTTTCGCGACCGTATACATATTCGCCGACCCCGCCCGAAAACATTACCCCTTCGACGGGGCCGAGGCTTCGCAGCCGGTCGGTCAGGTAGTACGTCGATACCGCCACAGGCAATTCGTCGCCGCAAATGGCCACCACCAGCACGTCGGCCATGTGCGCGGCGAGCCGCTGCAATTGCTCGCGAGTGACCTTGTCGCCCAGGCGCCAGTCGAATCCGGCGTCGTGGGCGTGCTGTTTCCCGGTCGGATCGAGACGGGTAATGACGCCGGACTCGTCTGCAACCAACAAACGGCCGCCGATGTGCACCGCCGCCGTTTCCCGCACCTTGCCGCGTTCCAGCACGGCGAGTTTGGTGGTGCCGCCGCCGATGTCGATGTTGAGAATGCGTTGGCCCAGATCGTGCGAGGCGCGCGCCGCACCCGAACCGTATCCGGCCAGCATCGCCTCCATATGGTGTCCGGCGGTTGCGCAAACGAACTCCCCGCCCGCGTCGGCCAGCACGCCGGCGATACCCTCGGCATTCTCGCGCCGCAGCGCCTCCCCGGTCAGGATTACCACCCCCGCGTCGATGTCGTCGGGGTGCAGCCCCGCCGCCGTGTAAGCCGCGTCGATGATGCCGCCCAGCGCATGTTCGTCGATACGGGTTTCGCTTTGATAGGGGGTGAGCGCGACCGGCGACTGATAGACCAATTCGCGTGCCTCGACGTAATAGCGGCTGGACAGGTCCTCGCCGCGCCGGCGCAGGCGCAGTCTGGAAAACACCACCTGGGTGCCGGACGAACCGATGTCGATGCCGACACTGTTGAGCGAGACGTGGTCTGCCGCCCACAGCGAATTCTGCTCCGGGCTTTCATCGCCGGCGAAATCGTCGTGGTCGTGATCGTGGTCCGCGCCCTCTTCACCGTCGTGGCTATGGTAAAAGTCGGCGCCGAATTGGTGGTCGGCAAGGGTATGCGACTTGTTTGCGGGATTGCTCATGCGGCCTGCTTCAAATCTTGAACGCTTCGAGTGTTTCCGGAGCGAATATCTCCTCCGGCGCCAATTGGTGCTTGGATAGGCCCTGCTCAAACGAATAGCGCAGGAAGGTCGCCAGGGTCGCGCGGTTTTTCTCCAAACCATAGGGCCAGAAGTCGTCGCCCATTTCGCGCCTGGCGTCTTCGACATGCGCGTGCAACCAGGGCAGCATCGCCTTCAACGCCGCCGTTTCATTCAGGTCGCGATAGGTCAGCGCCTGCGCTTCGCAAAGCGCCTTGTACATCGACTGTGCGATCCAGCGGTTGCGCTCATACAATTCGCGGCGAATCGCCACCACGTGCATGATCGGAAACATCTTCGTCTTTCGGTACCAGGCGCGCTCGACCTCCGGATAGTTCTCGAACAGGCGCTTCACCTTGCCGTCGCCGCGAGCAAAGGTCGAAGGCATGCGGGCGGTGTACAGGGCGTCGATTTCGCCGGAAGCCAGCATCGCCGATAAGGTTTGCGTGGGGCCGATACTTTCGACACGGATATTCGGCGGTAGGTTGAGTTTTTGCTTCTCCACTCTGCCCGTCTCCTCTTCGCCGCCAGTGAAGTAGGTCACGCTGTCGACCGGCACCTGGTATTCATCCTGCAGGATGCCGCGTATCCAGGCGGGCGCCGTCATCTGGTACTCGGGCACGCCGACCTTGCGGCCGATCAGGTCCTTCGGTTCGCGAATGCCGGCGGCCGCGTTGACGTAAATGCAGGAATGACGGAAAAAGCGCGACGGGAAAGCGGGAATGGCGATGAACGGTTGCGGGTCTTTAAACAATGACACCGTGTAGGAAGACAGCGACATTTCCGCCACGTCGAATTCGCGGTGGCGCATCATCCGGAAAAAAGTTTCCTCCACCGGCATCTCGAGGTAATTGAGGTCGATGCCGTCGGGGCGCACCTTGCCGTCCAGAAGCGCGCGGGTACGGTCGTAATTCCAGCAGGCAAAGGAAAGCTTCAGTCTGGACATGTAATCCCGCTCAATAAAATTGATCGAAATGCATTTGCAAAAACGGCACCTTGGCCTGCATCAACATGCGCTGGGTCGCCTGGGTCATCGGCGGCGGGCCGGCGAAATAAAATTCATAGGCCGAGAGCGGATGCAGCAGCGTTGCCGACACCTGCTCGTGCACATAGCCGACCGCACCGGACCAGCTGCCGGCGGTGTCGAGTTCCCGCATCGAAATGCTCGGGTAATAGCGCAAACGCGTGCCGAACGGCGCCAATGCACGCAGCTCGCTTTCACCGCAGATATCCGCCGGGCCGCGTCCGCCGAAAAAGAAGTGAAGATTGCGCTCCTGCAAGGCGGGTGCGACGGCAAAACCGCGCGCAATCGAAAGCATCGGCGAGATGCCCGATCCACCGGCAATGCAGACCAGGTCGCGCGGAACGTCTTCGCGCAGCCATGCGCCGCCATACGGACCGTCCACTTCAACCTCGTCGCCCTCGGTGAGCCTGTCGAACAATGCACCGGTGCCCTGCCCGTCCGCCACCCGTTTGATCTGGAATTGCCAGGTGCCATCCCCGGCGAGATTGCTCATCGAGTACGCCCGCTGTCCCACCACGCCGGGAAGTGTAAACAAGGCGTACTGCCCCGGCTTGAAGGCCGGCAAGGCTTCACTACGCCAATGAAATTCGGTGATGTCGTGCGTCACGCCGCGACGCTTCGCCAACTTCGCGCGAAATCGCCGCGGTAACACTGCAGGAACATATTCCTCCGACAGCCGCACCTTGATCGTGCAATCTCCTTGCGGATGCGCCTGGCAACCCAGCACGCGGTTCTTGGAACGATCGCGATCGTTCCAGGCGGGCGCCAGCGGCCAGGCCGATCGCACCTCGCCCGCAACCATTTCGACCTTGCAGGTGCCGCAGCAACCGACATTGCATTCATACGGCATGCCTAGCCCCGCGCGCTGTCCCGCGCGCGCCAAGGTATCGTCCGGCGCGCAGTCGAACGCGACCGTGCTGTCGGCGATCCGGATTCTCGCCACGGCTCAGGCGGCGCGCAGGCGGCCATGCCGCTGCGGCAGGTGCCCCAGCCGCAGCGACACCAGGTTGGCGGCGCTGACGACGGCCGGCGCGTACGACAACAACACCTTTTTATTGATGCGTTGCACCGGGCCTGCGATGCTGATGGCGGCCACCACCTCGCCGCGATGGTCGCGTACCGGCGCCGCCAGACTGCGCAAGCCGGTCTCGGTTTCCTCATCGTCGATGGCATAGCCGCGCGCGCGCACTTGGGCGAGGTCGGCAATCAGGGCCGCCTCGTTGGTCAGCGTTTTCGGCGTCAGCGCAGGCAGGCCGAGGTGCAATACGCTGTCGACCACTTCGGCGGTCTGAAACGCGAGCAAAGCCTTGCCGTCGGCACTGCAGTGCGCCGGCGCGCGCGCCCCCAGCACCGACTTCATGCGGATCGCCTGACGGCTTTCCACCTTGTACAAATACAGGACGCTGGTGTGATCGAGCACCGTCAGATGGGCGGTTTCGCCGGTCTTTTCCACCAGGTCCTTCAGCGCAAATTGCGCTTCGTTGAATACGTTCATCTTGCGCCGCACCCGTGCTCCCAACTCGAACAGCGCGAGTCCGAGCCGATAGCGGCCGGTCTCGCTGTCCTGCTCCAGCATGTCCTCGCGGATCAGCGTGGACGCGAGGCGGTGCACGGTGCTCTTGGCGAGCCCCAGCCGTTTGGCGAGGTTGGTCACGCCCAGTTCGTGCTCTTCGTCGGAGAACGCCTTCAACAGACGAATCGAATTGGCCACCGAAGACAAGCGGGTCGGCGTACGCGGTGTGGCCGGTGCTTTGGCAACCGGGGCAGTCTTTGCATTTCGTTCCATGTTTATCCCTGTGGGTACGATACAAATTTGGTCAAGCGGTTTGGCCGGGCCGGCCGGCGTTACGTCGCAGCAGCCAGGCCAATGCGGTCGGCACGGCGATGGCCATAGCCGCGCCCATCAGCCAGGCAAACCTGTCGATTGCGGCGACCGACTCCGGGTGCAACCAGCGGGCGAAGCCGAGACCGGCAATGCCAATGCTCATCGCGCCCACCACAAAGCTCATCGCGCGCGCCAGCAGTCGCGCGCGCGCGTCCGCCTTGCGGATCAGCCCGCCCAGCCACCAGCCCGCCAAACCGTCGGCGGTCATCATGCCGGACATGAAGATGACACCCAGCAAGGTGGCAAAGGTCCAGCCGGCAAGATTGGCCGCCGTCAATGAAAACAACGCCGCCTGACTGACCGTATCGAAGGAAAGCGCGAAAGCCGCGCCGACCGCGGCAATCAACAAGGGATGGCTGGTCGCGGTAAATCTCCGCAGCCAGCGTCCGCGCAGTCCCATCACGACGCCGTGCTGCGCGGATGTCTCCATGGCGGCACGGAGGTTCAGGCAGCCCAGCACCAGCAGGAAGGAGATCGACACCCAGGTACCGAAATATTCCAGCCACGGCGGCGGCGCCCATTCGCGGCTGAAGATCGCCGCAAGCGCCGCTACCAGGGTGACGATCACGCCGTGTCCCAACGAAAACAATACGCCGGACCAGCGTGCGAGCCTGGGCCGCACCAGTGAATTGTGACGCGTCAATCCGTCGATGGTCGCGACGTGATCGGGGTCGAGCCCGTGTTGCAAGCCGAGCGCGAACACCACCGCCATCAAGCCAATGACGTTTTGTGGCAGTTCGCTCATGCGCGAGCCCGGTTACGACGCGCCGTCATTTGCGCAAGAAGAGTTCGTTCCATTGCTTTTCCCATCGCGCGGCTTCATCGATGATGGTGGCCGGGTCGGTCATCGTGTACGGAAAATCCGCCAGATGCGTTTTCACCCGGGTATTGGCCGGCGCGCGACCCATTGCGTTGAACATCTCCTGGCCTTCGACCGACAGCACGAAATCGGCGAACAAGAGCGCCGCATTCGGGTGCGGCGCAAATTTGGCGACAGCGATGCCCTGTGGGCGCCCGACCACCGGCTCGACCGGCAACCAGTCGATCGGCGCCCCTTTTCGTTTCATGGTTTCGATATTGGCCTGGTAACAGGTCAGCGCCACCGGCACCTCCCCCGCTCCCACCAGCTCGGCCAGCAGAATATGCCCCTTGCGCATGTCCGGATGCATCGCAGCAAGCTGCCGGAAATATGCGCCGCCACGATCCGCCCCCCATTTCCTGGTCAGCGCCGCCATCCACTCCGCATCGGTCGCTTCCAATCCCAACAGGGATTTCCACTTCGGGTCGAGGAATCCTTCGTAGGTCTTCGGAATGTCTTCGCGGCGGATCTTGCCGGTGTGAAAGGCGACCACAAAGAAATTGAGGCGATCCGGCATCCACAGGCGATGCGAGGGGATCGCCGACAGCGGCAGGTCGGCGAGGTGCGGCGAATGAAATTCGCTGAAGACCTTTTCGCGCGACATCATTTCCATTTCCGGGCCGTTGGTTTCCACCACGTCGACGCCGTAGCGGCGCGCCTGCGACTCGGTAATCACCCGCTGCACCACCTTGTCGGACAGACCGCGCCAGACCTCGACCTTGATGGCGTATTTCTTTTCGAACGCATACGCAAGCGGGAGCGATTCGGTAGGCGCAAGCGAGGTGTACAGAGTCAGCTTGCCTTCCTTTTTGGCCAATTCGACCAGCTTTGCATCGCGATCATTGCCCTTGTACAGGTAGCGGGCGTCGTTCGGTCCGGGATCGGCGCGCAGCTGCGCGCAGGCCAGCAGCAGGCCCAGTGCCAAGCCAAGACGAATCGTTGCGCGAAACCGGGCAATCACCGTCAAACTCCTCCGTACGCGCAGGTGGCGCGACTGGTTTTTTTGCCATGATAGACCAAAAATGTGTGATTGTGGAACGTTATTCCGCATAACAGAACAATCTAGCCGCAACCGCCGCGGGTTTTGACAGCCCGCACGGAATACCCTAGCATGATTCGAGATTCTGGAACAATGTTCCTACATACTGAACACGCATTCCTGATAACAAACCCTCGGAGCCCCCATGCCGCACGACAAGGAAGCAACCCACTGGCACGAGCCGGCCGGCACCAGCAAGGCGGGATTCGGCGAATTCCACAAGCAGCCGACTCCCTACGACGCCTTCATGGAGGCCGAAGGCATCCCGGTGTTTCGCGACATCGGCATCTCCAAGGTGCAAAACCTGCCGCTGTTCCCCTGGAAGCGCACCGGCGGGCGCGGCCACTACATCCAGCTGTACGGCACGGAGACCAAGTGGGGCTGCTATGTCGTGGAAGTGCCGCCCGGCGGCGCGCTGAATGCGGAAAGGCATATGTACGAAGAGATTTTCCTGGTGGTCGAGGGACGCGGCACCACCGAAATCTGGCAGGAAGGCGACCAGAAAAAACACGTCTTCGAGTGGCAAAAGGGCTCGATGTTCTCGATTCCCATGAATGCCTGGCACCGCATCGTCAACGCCACCTCCGGGGGCGCCCTGCTGCTGGCCGGCACCACCGCGCCGAACGTGCTGAACATGATCAATAACGTCGACGCGGTGTTCAACAACCCCTTCGTGTTCCGCGACCGTTTCAACGGCGCCGACGACTTCTTCCAGCCGCGCGACGACATCGAGCCCGATCCGGTGCGCGGCCTCGCCATGCGCCGCACCAACTTCATCCCGGACGTGGTGCATTGCGACCTGCCGCTCGACAACCGCCGTTCGGTCGGCTGGCGCCGGGTCGAACCGTTCATGACCAATAACCAGTTTTACTTCTGGATCGGCCAGCACGAAAACGGCCGCTACTCCAAGGCACACGCGCACACCTCCGCCGCCATCCTGATCTGCCTGCAAGGCAAGGGGTACACGTATTCCTGGCCGGAGCGATGCGGGGTCAATCCCTGGAAGGACGGACATGCCGCCGAAATCCGCCGCCTCGATTACGAGCCGGTCGGCCTGGTTACGGCGGCACCCGGCGGCGCACGCTGGTATCACCAGCACTTCAGCGCCGGCGCCGATCCGCTACGCCTGACCGCGTGGTTCGGGCCGCACAATCCCGGCCGCGACCCGGGCGCCCCCGGCGCCAAACACACCGATTACACCGCCATCGACGTGCACCAGGGCGGCACCGCCATTCCCTACTGGATGGAAGACCCGTTTCTACGCGCCGAATACGAAGCCAAGCTGATCGAGAATGGTGTTGCGAACCGCATGGACCCGAACTGGTATGTGAAACCGGAAGACGCGGAGAATATCCGCACCGTGGTGTAAGACGGCAAGCTCCAACCGACCCGATATGTCGAACGGTTCCGTTCCGGGTGCGCCGCGCGAAGGCCGCACTTTTTTCAGCAGCGTTCGCCGCAGCCTGGAGCAGGAAGACGAAATCCGCCTGACCAGCGTCGGCGTCGACATCGGCTCATCGACCTCGCACCTGGTATTTTCGCGCCTGGTGCTGGAACGGCTCGACAACCGCTATCTGGTCGCCGAACGCACCATCCTGCACGAGTCCGCCGTCTGCCTGACCCCCTACTCGGCCGATACTAATATCGATGCACACCGGCTGGGCCAGTTTATCGAAGAACAATATCGCGCCGCCGGCCTGGCGCCGGCCGACATCGACACCGGCGCGCTGATCCTCACCGGTGTCGCCCTGCGACGCAGCAATGCGCGCGCCATCGCCGACCTGTTCGCCGCCGAAGCCGGCAAATTCGTTGCCGTCAGCGCCGGTGACGCGCTGGAAGCGACACTGGCGGCCTTCGGCTCCGGTGCGGCGGCGCGCTCGATCCGCGACAAGTGCCGGGTAATGAATGTCGATATCGGTGGCGGCACGTCGAAAATCGCCGTGTGCGAGCGCGGCGAAGTGGTGGAACTGACCGCGATCGACATCGGCGCACGCGTGATCTCCTTCGATGCGGAAGGTCGGGTCGATCGTATCGAGCCGGCCGGACTCAGATTTGCCCGCGAAGCCGGCTGGCTGGTGGCGCCGGGCGAACAGGCCGATCCGGCCGCGATCGAGCGCATGGTCGAGGCGATGGCAACACACCTGTTCGACGCCATGTCGAAGCAGACGGTCGCCGCTGGCACCGAGGGGCTGCTGCGCCTGACGCCGCTTGCCAATGCGCGCGCGCCGGATGTAGTGACATTTTCCGGCGGCGTATCCGAGTACCTCTATCAGCGCACCGAGGCGGGCTTCGGCGACCTCGGCGCGGCCCTCGCGGCAAGCATCCGCAAACGCATCGACAGCTGGTCCGCACGCCTTGCCGAACCGGACCAGACGATCCGGGCGACGGCAGTCGGCGCCTCGCAATACACCGTGCAAGTGAGCGGCGCGACCATATTCGTCGAACCGCAGCAGAGCCTGCCGCTCAATAATATCGCGGTGATTTCGCCGCAACTGCCGTTGGCCGGCGAACAGCTTCAGCCGGCAGAAATCGCCGCAGCGATACGCCGCTCGCTATTGCGCCTCGACCTTGCCGAGGGATCGCAGCCGGTCGCCCTCGCCTATCGCTGGCAGGGGTCGGCGAGCTTCGCGCGCCTCGATGCTTTTTGCCGCGGTGTGCTCGACGGCTTGCAGGCGATGCGCACCCATGGTTGGCCCACCATTCTGGTGGGCGAAGGCGATTTCGGCGGATTGATCGGCATGCATTGCCTGGAAGAGTGCGCGGTGCCAGGCGCCATCGTGTCCATCGACGGCATCCGTTTGCAGGAATTCGACTTCATCGATATCGGCGCGCTGATGGAAACCTCGGGCGCGGTCCCGGTGGTGATTAAGTCGCTGGTATTTCCGGCCAGCGACGCACTGGGTCGTCCGCCCGGCGGGTAAACATAGCGAAAGCGGGTAGCGCCGGGAATGAAGCATCCCGGCCCGGTGTTTCCGGCAGGAAGCGCGCAAATTTCGGTTGGCAGCCGCTGGTTGACGGTATGCTACTTGCCGTATATTCGCCCTCTTTGTCGATCGCCTTCTTTGACCGCTTCGAACCGTACATTGCCGGCGCTTTTTACCGGCCAACTGACTGAAAAGCCGACGCTCGACCAGTTCGTGCTGCTGTCGATACTGATGCACGTGCTGGTGATTGCCCTGTTTGGCGATACCGGCACCGGCGGCGGCAGTCGCGCCCAGCGCCTGTGGGGTACTCTGCAAGTCAGCATGCAGCGCTATTTGCCGGAACGAGGCGCCGGACCCAACCTGGACGCCGGTGCGCCACGCTTGCGTATGACGACCGGCATGGGCTCACCCAGTGCCGAGAGCCGATCCAGCGTGCGGCGGGAATCGCAGGCGACTGCACCGATACCCGCCGAATCGGTTTCTGCATCGACCGCCTCCAGCCAGGATGCACCGGCGATACCCGAGCCGCCCGCATCACGGGCCACGTCCGCAGACGACCGGATCGCGGAGATGCCGGCGTTGCTGGCAACCGAGCCCGCCGTTGCGACCAGCGATTTCGTCGTGCCACGCCCACGACCGGGACTCGCACCAATCCCTTCGGCCGTTCGCCTGCCCGAGATGGCGCCTCTGCCGGCAGTCGATTCTGCTTCCTCAGGCAAGCCGACCGCGGAATTTGCAGCCAGCACACTCGATGGCCAGAACCGGACCCCATTGCCGCCGCCGCTGCTGGAAAAAACCAAGCCGCCCAGCACCGCCAAGGAATTTGCACCGCCACTGCCGCAACCAAAATTGCGCGAGCTGCCATATTTGCCACCGCTGCGATTGGATGCAGCGGCGCCGGCCAGCGTCGACAAGGACTTCACGCCGCCGCCGGCAAGCAAGTCGCGCGAATCGTTGCCGGCACCGTTGGCTCCGGCGCCGGCTCCCGCCAAAATCGTGGACAAGGAATTCCTGCCGATCGCCGAATCCCGCTTGACTACACCGGTGCCGACACCCGAGCCTCTCAACCCGACCGCTCCTGCCCAGCCGGAGCGCAGTTTTGCGCCACCGTTGCCGGAAAGCAGCCCGCGCCAGCCAGCCAACATTGCGCCGGTGGAGCGCATCAATGCACCGAGCGCGCCGCAAGCGTTTGCTCCTGCCGTAGTGGAACGCCGGTCCTCGTCCCCAGCCGCGCCGGCCCCCGCGGCAACCGGCACGCCGGACCGTTTCGCGCCGCCGGTAGCAGCCGCTGTCGGCGCAACCTCGCCGGACGGTAACCGTCAACGCGCTACGCCGGATCCATTTGACCCAAGCCAACGCGATGGCGGCACTTTGCGCGGCACACCGCTGCCTGCCGACACGATGGCGCCGCCGCGATTGGACATCGAAGCATTGCGCAGTAGTGCGCGCAACGCCGCGCGCGAAGGCAGCGGACCGCGCACCCTGCTGTCGTTTCCGACACCTCCCAAGGATCCCGTGAAGAAAAGTATCGAACAAGCCTTCGACAAGGCGTTGAAGCGGCCGGAATGCAAGGACGCCTATGCAAGCCTGGGCCTGGCCGCGGTGGTACCGCTGGTGCGCGATGTCTTGACCGACGACGGCTGCAAATGGTGATCAGCCGCTGAGCGCCGCATCGACGGCTTTGCGGGTCAGTTTCGCCGACATCAGTTCGATCAGCGCGTAGGTGTAGCTGCGCAAATAAGCGCCGCGCTTCAGGGCGATCTTGGTGGTGCTTTCGGAAAACAGATGATTGACCGGAACCACCGCAAGATTCCGGTCGGTGGCGGGATCGAACGCCATCTCCGCCAGCAAGCCGATGCCGATGCCGAGTTCAACGTAGGTTTTCAGCACATCCGAGTCCATCGCCGAGAGCACGAAGGTCGGTGTGATTCCTTCGGCTGCGAAGGCCTCGTTAACGGCGCCGCGACCGGTAAACGCAAGGTCATAGGAGACCAGCGGGTAGGCGGCGATATCGGCCAGACGCAGTTTCTTTGTGTTCAGCACCGGATGGCCTTTCGGCGCCACCAGCACGCGGTTCCAGCGGTAGTACGGCAAGGTGACCAGTTCCGGCACGCGATCCAGATATTCGGTGGCAATGCCGATGTCGGCGCGTCCGGACGCGACCTCGTCGGCGACCTGCACCGGATTTCCCTGATGGATGAACAGGGAAACTTTCGGAAAGCGCTTCAGGAACACCGGGATCACCTTGGGCAGCACGTAGCGCGCCTGGGTATGCGTCGTGGCAATGACCATCTCCCCGCTGTCCGGATCCTGAAAATCGGACGCCACCCTTTTCAGGTCGGCCGTCTGCGCCAGCACACCTTCCGCCATCGCGACCAGGCGTTTTCCCGCCGGCGTCAATGCGGTCAGGCGCTTGCCCCTGCGCACAAAGGCCTTGACGCCCAGCTCGTCTTCCAGAGCGAGGATTTGTTTGCTGACGCCCGGTTGCGAGGTATGCAGGGCCAGGGCCGCATCGGATATCGACAATCCGCGTCGGGCGATCTCGCACAAATAGCGTAATTGTTGAAGGGTCATGGATTCGTTTCGTGGTTTGCCCCGCAGCGCCCGGCGAGCAGTCGCTGCGGTATTTACTATAGATCAATTTTGCATATAAATCTAACTTATTATTCTTTTGAAATCTATGGGCGATCCGCTACAGTGGCACATCTTTGTTTGGATGTCCTATGGATTTTGCGTACTCATTGGCCGGCCTGGCGGTCGGCTTGGTGGTCGGACTGACCGGTGTCGGCGGCGGATCGCTGATGACGCCGTTGTTGGTATTGCTGTTCGGCATTACTCCCTCCACCGCCGTCGGTACCGACTTGCTGTACGCCGCCATCACCAAGGCAGGCGGTGTAGCGGTGCACGGATGGAAGAAGACCGTCGATTGGAAAATCGTCGGCTGGATGGCGGCCGGCAGCGTTCCTGCCAGCGCGCTGACCCTGCTGCTGTTGTCGGGCCGCACCGGCAATCAGTCGCTGGACGTCATTTTCTCGGTATCCCTGGGCATCATGCTGCTGCTGACCGCCCTGGCTTTGCTGTTTCGCAAGGCCCTGCAGCGGCGCGCCGTTGCCTATCACGCCGCCCGCTCGCATCCCGGCGCTCATGCCGATGCGATCAAGCCTTTCTCGACGCTGGCTTTGGGCGCCTTCATCGGCGTGGCGGTTTCGTTGTCGTCGGTCGGCGCCGGGGCCGTCGGTGTCACCGCATTGATACTTTTGTATCCGACGCTGCCGACGGTTCGCATCGTCGGCACCGATATCGCGCATGCGGTTCCCCTGACCCTGGTCGCCGGACTCGGCCATGCACTGCTGGGACACGTCGACGGGTGGCTGCTGACCTCGCTGGTGCTGGGCTCGGTACCCGGCGTAATGATCGGCAGCTGGTTTGCGACCAAGTTGCCGGATATCTATCTTCGCCATGCGCTGGTCGTGCTGCTGCTAATGACCGGCAGCCGGCTGGTATTCAAATAGGCCGCCATGTATCGCTACGACCGCATTGATCAGCAAATCGTCGATGAACGCGTCGCGCAGTTCCGCGACCAGACGCGCCGCTTCCTCGCCGGGGAATGGTCGGAGGACGAGTTTGGCGCGCTACGCCTGCAAAATGGCC
>CAZCKI010000018.1:3054-15147 GCA_964498815.1 uncultured Burkholderiales bacterium | reverse complement strand
GGCCGAAGACTCGCCACTATGATGCACATCAGCCAGGCGGCTACGGTAACAATCCAGGTGGTCCTGGTGCCGCTGCACCTTTCTACCCCGCCGAATTGGAGGAAGACCTATGACGACCGATGTTGACCCCAATCATCCCCAAATCATTCTGGGCTTCTATGTTGTGGGGTCTGAATTCGATCCGGCGTTGCAAGAATCCATCAAGAAACTCATTGAGGACATGGCTGGCAAGCGGCAATGGCTGATTCGGCAACCGGCATATGTAAATGAGATCGTGCGGGACGACGACGAGCCCGATCTTGATCCTCCGGACTGGTTTTTGGGGGGCGAGTTGTCAGTTTATTCCGGGTACGAGAGAGATCTTCCACGGGAGATCGATTTGCAACTATGGCACGACGCCGAGTTCTTCATTCGAGAGGTCGAGAATTTCTCCCGGGAGCACGGCACGGAATTCACCGTCGCTTACAACGGAGAGGAAATCGGCGACGTTAAAAACGGCGAGGCGGATGTAGGAGTAAAACGCCATTTTCTTGGCGAGTGGCGGCAGGCCATTGAGAATTCGTGAGGTCGTAGCTCATTTGCTCGGCCAGATGCGCATATCCAAGCCTACTTGGAATGGGGAAGCCGAATGAAAAATGATGCCGTTGAAGCCTTGCTCGACGAGGCGCAAGGCGCTTCACACCTTGGCACCCCGGGGTCGGTTCGAGTCTTCGACAACGCGCTTGACAAAATTGCCTTACAGATGCGCTCTGAATTGGTGGGGCCCATTCTCCTGCTTTTGAACGACGGTGTCGCATTTCAAGAGGCGCAATATACGGCGATCCACTTGGCAGAATCGGTTCATGACAATGGCTACGTTGAGGAGTTGGTGCGCGTATTGCCGGAGTTGCGGGCCAAGGCGCCAGAGTCGGCAGCTTTCATACTCATGCGCGTACTGAATAGCGCGGAGGGAAAAATGACACTAATCAAGTCCCTACGAAATGCGCCCGAGGAAACGATGGAAACGGTGACGTGGCTTCGCGAGCGGCTTTTCGAGAAGTATGGCGACGAACCCAAGTGGAGATTCCCTATGCCGTTTCGCGTCGTTGATGGCGACGAGATATAGTTTCTCGAAGAGAAGTCGAAAGAAGCATTTCGAAGGCCAGATGCTATTTTGCAAGACCCCAGTTGCTCCGTTCGCATCTTTGTCATGGGTGTCTAAAGACGACGCCCCACCTAAATATTTTTATTTCCGAGATGCAAAGTTTCCTTTAGATAGCGCAACAGCGGGCGTCACGGTAGAGGGGCCTGGTGCTACTTCTTATCCTTCGGCAGGAAATTCAAATGCTCCCGCAAGCTCCCTGAGTTCAATCGCCTCCGCAGCAATTCCAAACGGCGGGCTTGCCTCAGAAACGGACCGTACGATACCGACGTAATACGGTTCATTCATCCTTGCCAAGAAACGTAGCGACTCTGGAACGAAGCGCAGCGGTACCTTGAGCATTTGCCCATTGCGTGGCTGTGCTACAGGCGCCAATACTCCGTTTATCGCAGCCTCAATGCCATCTCCAGTGTTTCTGAACGTAACGAGCATGCTCGCCTCTCCAAGGCCAAGCTGAAATAATCCATCCGGATCAGGCGCCTCCTCCATGTTGCAATTACAGTCCGGATGCACACTTAGCTGTTTGGAGTCGTCATGATACGCACTGGTATGCTCAGTCAGACTGGATTGCCACGCGTTCTTGTGAAACCACCTCTGTTCCTCGAACTGAAATGAATACTCCCTCATCAGTTGGTACTGCGCCACAAGATATTGGCCGCACTTAGGTGCAGTAAAGGTCACAGATCGAGATTCTTCACTGGCCACATCCCAGCAGATCTCGTTTTCGACCGTTTCTTTCGCCTTTGCCTTGATTTGCGCAAGCTCTTTAGAGCCGATAGCCGCTTCTAGTGCATTCTCTAGCGACTGTTTTTCAGTCAACTTTACTCCAATGCTTCGCTTTAGTGCATGAGTAGTTTGCGCGCCACATTTAAGCGAATCAATGATCAATGGATGCCAGTATTCCCAAACAGTGCATTTGACATCTACCTTTCCCTTATTGAGTTGGACGGAAAAGGCATTTGACTCGCGCTTACCGACAAAATACTCTGACATTGTTGCTCTCCCGCGAATAATATGGGTCCCGAATCATAGAAGTCAGGGTCGGCTATCCTCGAGAATCTTCGGCCCTTCCTCTTTCAGTTTCCCTGCGCAAAGTCCAGCAATACTGCTTTCAACGGGATGAGTGCAACCTTGCTGGTCCTACCGGCAGCGCCGGAGATTTTGTTTCGCTAACAATAAACCTGTAGCGTAACGCTATCAAGCTTCAGCACATTTTCAAAGTCGCATCGCTTGGTGCCGGAGGTGACCACCGGAACAACTCTTACGACAATGGACTTGCTTTTCCGCTTCGCAATTGCATATCGAAGTGCGGCCGTCACGATGACAACCTTTCTGGCTGGGGTCAAAGGATGTGCCGGGCGCGGGTCGAACATTCTTGGTAACCCGCGTACCTCACAATGACCTGGATCGCCGAGGCACCCGCCATGGCCGAAGATATTGAATTTCCCAGCATACCCAGACTCAATACTACGAGGTGTCGCTGCTGTCGCGTTCGGATTGTCGAAAAAAATGTATGCGGCAAACGAGGCGCCAGCATGATCGACACCGTCAAACTGCAAGTCGGCCCTGGAAATTGAATCAAGATTGATCGTCTTGAGCGAAATGGGCTTTGCAATGAAGGGTTTTGGCGTTGGCAAGGATGGGGGCGGTGCAGATTTTTTAGACATGATTTATCCTCAGTAGGCCCGTTAGCTCGCGGCAATGGATGCAAGCGCGTACTCGTACCCCAATTTGTTGATATCCAAAACATTTTCGACGGTCATGGCAAATGGAGCCAGCGGCATAGTCAGGTATTTTGGCGGAATGTTGCTTACGCCGTGACGAAGCTGCCAGAGATACCAGATGCGATCAATCATGCAATGGTGGGCCCAGAAAATCGGGTCAAACGCGGCTACGCCAACATTTCCCATGTCACCGCCATCGCTAGGATCGCTTGGATTGCTTCCGCCGGTCCAGCCATGAACGTCATCATGGAATTGTTGGAGTTGCGCCTGAAAATCCGTAAAGCTGTCAAGAATAAGGATTCCCTCGACATCTGCAGTGGAAGGCAGTTCAGCCGGATTCCCGGGGTAGCGTGCAGTCCATCGTGCGGGATCACCTTGTATCGACGGAACCGGACCCGAAAACAAGGGATTGGCACTGCCCGATACATTCCCTTCAGAATATGCTTTGGGAACGCCATTCCGATGTGAATCAGGCGATGTCCAGTCCCACCAGGGAATCGCAGCCGCATCGTTCTGGTCGCGCAATGCATGTTCAACATGCAACAAATAAGCGCGATGCCACGGCAGAAACAGATCGTAAGAGAGCTGCTGGCCCATGCCAACCTTCGAGTGATGCCAGCATTGCCATTGCGGAAAACCATGAATGCCAGCCCAGTAAACCGAGCTACGATTGTCCGTTCCGCTCAGCGCTTGCATCTTGCTCGTCGCATCGCGAAATGCCCCCAGTCTCACGGCATCGCTTCCTAATGCCTCTGCGCCAGTGCGCGAAGTTGTTGCGCTTGCCATATTCACACCTCAATTCTCATGGAAAAATAATCGTGGAAATATTCCGTCACTGCTTGCCAACTATTTCGGCGTGACTCACTAAAAACACATCTTCGGCAGAAGCGTCAGCGCCGAAATAGACCGGAACAAACGTAACGCTGGCGTTAGCCTTCTCTTGAATTCTGTTCGCCCAATATCCGGGCAGCGCTAACTCTCTCGCCATAGGTGAGTTTGCTTCACTGCCAGGATTGCCTGTTGTGGCCGAAGCGGTATTGCCATAGCCGAAAATCGGTATCGTGCCAACGAAACCGTTCACCTCTGTCCTGGGGGTGTCGACAGTCGCTGCCTCATTGCCGATAAAGACGTGAACCCTATATGAAGGACCCGCTTGCTCAAGACCATGCACGAATAATTTCCTTGGCGCGGTTGATTCGGCTACCACATCCGACAATTTCAGGGGAACGATAACGTGGCTACCGGATACGCGCTTAATCGTGGTATTCCTGTCGTTTTTGCTGTTCACCATGACAAACTCCACTTCTTCAAAAATGAAATAAGGATCATGGGAGCGATCATAAACGCAAACATCTTTGCCAGTGTCGGTTCAAGCTGGACCATTTGCCGAACGAAGTCAAATAAGACAACGCCTGTGAACATCGCGACAACTTCCGCACAAGTGAGAATGCAAGGCCATCCACTAGGTATTTGATCTGCTGACCGATGTAGCTGAAAAAGGATAGAACTTGCGGCGCAGAGGACGCAAAGGGACGCCATGCTTGGAAAGGCCTGAACATGCGCAATCAAGAAGTCAACGGGCGCATCAATCCAATTGAGTGTCGTGCACAGGTCCATAAATTTTTGTGCATCGAAGAAAAGCGTGTCTGACAGTAATCCGACAAGCATTGCCCCAGGCATGAGCAGCCATTGTGCTGTTGACTTTGTCGAAGCACTCATTGGGTCACCGCTGCCAGCGAGTAAATGTTAAGCACGATAATAAATGGGGTCAGTTACCGTCTTGAAAGTCAAGTACCGGCCGTAAGTTCACGTGTGCCTCTGGTCTCGGGTTGTTGGTGGCCACAGTCATTCAAATAGCTTGAACGGCTGGCCGATAAAAAGTCCCGCGCTGACTTTATGATCGTCGGTGGTCCACCCCAACTTGATTCCGCCGGTGAGATCACCCGCAGAACTGGAAAGCACGTACAGCGGAAGTTCGATACCGGTAGTTTTATTTTTTATGTCCCGATTCAAGGTGAGTCCGAGCGCCATCCTTTTGTACACAATCGTCCGCACGTCAAGAGTCAGTACGTCGGCGCGCTTTTTTGTAGGCTCACCAATCGCGCCAGTGACGCAATTGAAGGGAACGGTGCCCGTTGGCGCCGGACAACGAGTGAACGATTTGGTGGCCTCATAACTCTCTTCGGTCCTGACCGCTGCCGTGACCAATGTGCCAGCCGTTACCACCCTGCTGAGCGCGAATTCCAGTGATTGCGGTTTCTTCCGCGTTGTCGTCTTTGCGAGGGAAGTCGGATCATACCAATTGAAGTCCTGATAGCCGCTGGTCGCGGCTATCGAAATCGTCGTCAGCGTGCTGGATGGCGCGTAATACTCCATCTCCAATTCTCTTACCTTGGCTGGATAGAGTTTGGTGAAAATCCTTTGAATAATTCCCAGTGGGCAAGTTGTTATTTCTTTGACGCCGGACGATTGTTGAAGCACCGGGTCTTCTTTTAGACGCTTTCGGAAGAATTCGCACATCTCGTCTGTCTTTGGTCCGGGGTCACGCAGGCCGGCCCCGATTACCCAAGACATCTTCAGTTGCAGCGTATTAGCATTTTCGAGTCCGTTAAGCGAGGCGAGCGTAGTCGGCGAGCCATCTTTGGAAGTTGGCGCTGACACGGTTGCCGAACTGGTCCAAGTGACGCCAGCGTATTCGGCGCCACCATTGTCTTTGTTCACCCAAGATGTGCCATATGCAAGGCGTAGCTGTACCGTCGTCTTGTCAGAGTCAGCCGTCAGGTGAGCAGTTGGCCTGCCGATACTAGAGGGGCCAAGACCAGCATCGGCCAACGCCTTCGACTTTTCAGTTTGCTCTAGCAGATTGCGAGACATGGCCAGTTGCTCACTTGTCGGCTCTTGGGCCAAGCCGCTCAGGCTTGCCACGACAGATGCAATTGCGAATATCAAGGCTGCACGCATTGGCATCTCCTAGGCAGCAAAATAGCTAAAGTCCCCGCCATGATTGTTTGGCGCGGAAATCGTGTCGCCGACCTTGCTGAGTTCTAGACCGGCGGCATTCGTCGCTGTGGCAGTCGCAGAATCTCCCGGGGCGCCGCCAAAGTGTAGAACCATCTGATGCCTCGTCGGCGAATCAACCAGGATGCTTCCGGTTTTGCTGATGGGATCCATTGGAACCCCTTTACCATCAATCGTCACCCAGTAACCTTGTACCGACCCTTTCGTAGTGACTGTTACGGTCAATTCGATCTTTGCCATCATGTTTCCTTCCGCAGATACCAGATAAATGGAATTTGCCACCCCATACATAGGCGGTGAACCGGTTGCCGATTGAATTCTTCGTTTGCAGCTGCATCAATATGCATTGGTGCGTGGCAGCCCCCCTGGGCAAACTAATTACTGCGCGACTTTCGCTTGCGATTGGCGTGGCGCCAAGTGAGGTTTCACCACTTGTCGAGTGCTTGTTGGTGCGGCGCCTGGAAGACGAATCCACAATCTATTCCGAAAAAATCTGTTTGTAACCTACCTGTGCAGGTGGGAAATGAATGTGTGGAGGCCGTCATTACTTTGTCGTCGCTTGCGCCATCTGGCGCCCATCGGCGCAAATCGCGCGCCGTCCCGCTGTAAAGTGAAATAGTCAATTCAAAGCCTTGGACAAGTTTTCTAGAAACTGTCTAAATAGTGCCGGGAAAGTCCGCCGCTAATGCGCAAACCTCCGAGCCCCCGGAGCCCGCCTCACGCGGGCTCTTTCTTTTTCGCGCTGGATGTTCGCGACCGGCCAATGAATTCCGACCACCAAGCAAAGGAAAATGCCATGCCGAAACGCGTCAACATTCCCGGCCGCGGACTCGTCGAGTTGCCGTCGCGATCCAATTGTGGGACCGGAAAAATAATCGGGTCAGTCCAGTGAGGCCCCTCATATTTCCGAAAGGGAGGGGGTTCTAGCACCTGCCCTGATATTTGTGACGCGCCCTATTTAAGGTACAGGGGACCCAGCACCGCAAACGCGGCCATGATGGCGATGGCCACCAGAAAAAGCTGCATGAATCCCGTGCGGGGAGGCTCTATGTGCGGAGTCGCGGCAACAATCGCCGCATACTCGGGCGAGAAGATAACGCGGCCCTTCTTGGAAAAGACCAGCCAAAGCATGTACGCGCCTACTATTGTTCCGAATGGGACGTTGTAAAGGCTGAGAATTGCCACAATCGCAGCCGGAATCGGCACCCAGGATTTGAGATTGGTCAATCCATAGCCAACGATGGTCAAAGCAGCAAAGTATGCCAACGAGATGAAAATCCACAGTGCGGGACCGATGGGCAGAGAGTCCAATTTGAACACCGCTTTGCCGAGGGCAGTGGTGCCCGCAAGCGCAAAACCGGAATAGACAAAAATATACCCAAGGGTAATGATCGTGGATTCACGACCGATGTGCTCCTTGCGGAGTTTTTCCGCCGGGGAGTCGGCGCCACCGGCTTGGTCCCCGCCGGCTTGGGAAGGCGAGGCCTGCAAATTGACTTCGGTAGGCACTTGAATCCTCCTGGTGTGATTGCGTTTTGGAATCGGCGGCGGCTAAAGCATATCAGTTTCCGCGTACGGCTTGCGGCAGCGCCGCGCGATAGGATCCACCCGCCTCCGCTTTTTGCCTGGGCGAGAATATGTCAGACATGCCTGTAACGATGCTTATCGGCAATCGGTTTACTTTTCCACGCACCCGTTGTTGAGATCGTCGAGTTACCGGCGCATCCAGCGCCGGATGTACGGTTTTCCGAGGCCCGCTTTTCGCGGGCCTTTTCTTTGTTGCCTGCTGAAACGTATTCGAGAGAGCAGGCCCATCTTCAATCATCACGCGGAGAAATTGTCATGCCGAAACGAATCAATATTCCCGGCCAAGGGCTCGTGGACTTCCCGGATAGCTGGTCCTACAACGACATCATTGCCGCCGTGAAAAGCGGCAACCTGCCCGAACAGACCGGGCCTCTGCAAGCGCAAGGTGCGCCGGGCATTGTGGATAGAATGGTTGCAAAGGTGCCGACGGGGCTTCTCAACAATGGAGTAGTGGAATTTGGGCGCCGAGCAGGAATGGGTCTGTCCGACCGACCTACTGCTGTGGCACAGATATTGGCGAACGCTTTGCCCGACTCGGCCGGTATCGGGCAGGCCGTGAATCGAAGGGTGGCGGAAGCCGAGGGCAAATATCAGGCAGCGCGTGGGCAGGATGCCGGCAAACCGGATGCCGTGCGCGATTTCGCACGAAATCACGACGTCGCCGGTTTTTTGCTTGGTGAGGCCGGCCCCGTAGGAGAGGTCGCCAACAAGGTCCTCGATGTAGTTGGACAGCCAATCGCCAATGGAGGCGAGAACTACTCGACGGACAAATGGGAACAGGTGCAAGAGGCGGCCAAAGAGGCGCTCAAGGAGGCCACGGATCCGCTCGAAAAGGTAAGGAAATTCCTGGATGCGATTCCGGTCCCATCCGGCAATGGTGGCGGCACAAATATCTCGCCCGCGGGGCCGGCGAGCTCACAAACGCTTCCGGCCGCGCCGACGGTGTCTTTTGCACCCGCTGGCACAACGGGGCAATCTGCCACGCCAGCTACCATCGATGATCCGGGCGCGCGCCGAGCGCTCCTTGCACGTTCGATCAGCAACGTGGGCAACAATATTCGCGCACAGCGCGCAGCGCAGGCATCCGCAGCGCATTCGGATGGCGCTACTGAAAGTATCTCGATCGCTTCGTCACCTTCGACGGGCGGCCTCAACGGCGCAGCCGCAGGAGAGAGCGACGATTCGCCTGCAACCGCTGCGTCGACGGGGGAGATGGGGGGAGATCTGCCTGATTTCCGAAACGGGATGGGAATGGGCGACTTTGCCGGGCGGCCGCTTCTCTACGACCCCGAGCAAAAGCAAATGTTGATCAGGCTGCTGTGCGCCTACAACGGTGGCGCGATATGAAAATTGCGGTCAGAGTCGGACGTTTGGAGCCTGGGCAACCGTTGGATTGAAATAGCGACTCCGCCTCGGAACGCCTTGCAAGGGCCGATTGCGGCTTGCAGTAGTCAAGCAGGTTGACCGGCTACTTTACAACCAGCCTGTCGCAGCACGCTTCGGCGCAATGGCTAACTCTGCTTGCCACCAGTATGCACGAACTTCGCCTTGAATTCGCCGTGCCTGGATAGCACCTCGATCAGCTGACCCACTAACGCGACCTTCTGGTACAGCCCGGCATGCTGCAGGCCGTCCAGGACGCCGTGAATTTCTGCTATTTCCGCCGGGGTAAGTTGCGAGGAGGCAACGACTTCGTGGCGCAACTGCACGATAGCGCGCGGCGCATCAGGCCTGGAGCCGGAGATTTCCTGCACGCAGCGGAAGACTTTTTGCCAGTTCATGTTGGAACCAGAAGTGTTGTTGCCACACCTAAGGTGAGGCGGCATCTCTATAGTGCCTGAAATGCGCTGCATACTCTGCGTGTCTTGCATCTCACCGTCGCCTGAAAAGAAATAATCTGAAAGCAATCGGGCCCTTCATTTCGACACCGCGGCACAAACTGGCTGATTTAACTCTTCCCGTTTCAGGAAGTCACGATCCCAATCGTCATAGCGCTTTGCCGCTGCAGGATCGGCCATTTGAAGTGTCTTAACCATTTCCTCCTTCAATCGCGCTTTCTCCAGTGCAGTTTCCGCCTCGAGTGGCTCCCATCTAACGGTCGGTTGTTTAGGGACATAATCATGCGTTACTCGTTCTAGTTCAATCAATTTAGTTACGGGAAAACGCTTTCCCAGCCGACCTGACAATGCGGCACGCATGAGGCGCTGCACCAAAATGAAGTCTTCCAGCGGCTTCATGAAGTAATCGTAACTGGGACTCCTTTCTTTTTGCGTTAGATACTTTGGAAGATTCTCGCTAATTACGCTTCGCAGCAAGGCAATTTGCTCCTGGGGAAAATCAACCGGAATGGCGGTCTCCTCATCGGCCACAGCCCTCTTGTCTTGTGGCGACTTCCGACGCAAAGCGAAAGTTGTGTGTACCCAGAGATCAACATGCGAGAGGCGACTCCCCGATTGCTTCATCCACTTCAAATCTGCGGTGAGCGATTCATCTCTTTCTCGGAACTGCGAGGTGTGATCTTCTGGTGACCAGTACTCGTTGCCTAGCCCGGCAGTTCGGACAACTGTGCAAAGGCATTCGGGTATATCTCGCCGCGCCTTCGATGCGCAAAGGGTAGCGTTTCGCAGAAACTTTGTTGTGCCGGGTCGCCTCTTCTCTTCGCCGGCCAGAAATTCTTCCAACGAGACATTTGCCAAGTGCGACAACATCACCGGTTGCATTTTCATGCGGTCCAAGGCACTTGTGATGTCATCAGACGGACACATCTCAGATCTTGGTGTCGAGGCAATCGCTTCCGCCAAATGCACATGGCCTCGCCAGCGGTTTATGTCATCACGGTCCAGTGCCAGTGACGTCAAGCGCTCCGAACCAGGCGCGGGATGTGCTCTTGTGCTGAATGTATCAATAAAGCGGTCAGCCTGAATGATTCGACAACCAAGCGGCGTATCACTTAACGCCGGGTGCAGGTAAGTCATCCGCCTAATTATCTTGCCGTCGCCAAGTGTGATGGTTGTCGCAACCACCCGGCGATCGGCGGCATAGCGCAGCGCTTGGTTGATGACAGCAGCATCGAATTTGCCCAATTCTTCCCATCGGTCATTCAGGCGGATCGCCAACTCAACCTTGGTCGATTCGGCCGGGCTGAGAGTTCGCACGGCCCAGCGCAGATCGCTTACATCGAGCCTGTCATCGCTGGCAACTTGTGCGTCCCTGCCGATAATTACACCACGGACTCGAAAACTACGAGAGGCGAGCTTGAAACTTGTCGCGCGTGACTGCGCAAAAGAGCGGGTCGGCGCCGAACCGTGTTCGCCAGCCTTCGACCCACCGCCGCCCCCTCCTCCACCTCCACCCCCACCCGCATTTTCCGTCGGAAACAGCCCTTCATACCCCCCCAAACTTTCGGCAGTTGCATCTGCATAATGCTCTCTATCCTTTAAAAACTTCGCGGCTTGCGCCTTTTCCGAACTGCTGCCAGAGTGCATCGTAGGCGCGACTATTTCACGAGCGCGATTTTTCTCGATTTCTGCGACGGTGTTCGCCACTGCTTTCGCCACTCTCGCCTCCTCCTTTGCCGCGTCGGGGCCAATCCAGCCACTTTCTTCGTCGTCGCATAGATGTTGTACGAATTTGCGGATTTCAAGTGGCGATTCGAAGTGAAAGTCGACGAGAGCCAGTGCCGTCACCTCGCCACGTACAGTTTCAAATACGGACCTTGCAACATATCCTTTCGTAAAGTCGTCAAGCCAAGTTTTGATCGCTTCCTGGCCGAGGCCCTTGACCAGTTTCTTGCCTTGTCTGCCGAGCTCCGTAGATGGGTTAAGCTCTCCGGCGCTTAGCACTTCATCAAGCATTTTTTCGATGACCTTCCCTTGCGCATCGAGCGGGGCAATCGGTGCCGCATATCGGTTTTCGAGTTTCGAAAGGAGCCGCGAAAGAAGCGCAGGGCTCTCCTCTCCTAAACGCTTTATGTGAGGCTGCAGTCTTTCTTCGATTTGCGCGCGGATTCGGTTGGTCGGAGCAGACGATCTGGCGTTTGCATTGACCGCGCTTGCGACCTCGCGGCGAATCAGATCCACGCTGTGATTTTTGTCCGGATCAATCTGCCGTCCGTTTATGGACGCCCGAACAAATTCAGCTTCCTGCAAATGAGACCGTTCAGTATTGACCAAGCGATTGACAATATTGGTGCGAACCACCTCTCTGGTGATTTCTTGCGCAAGCAGCCGCGTTGCAGATTGAACTGTCGCTGGACTCGTGGTATTGCCGCCGCCTATCGGAGGCTCCTCTTTCGCCTGCTGCTTTGCAGCCGACAGCGCCACCTCAAGTTCGTGATTGGCAACGTCCGTCAGGACATTGACGCGGAGGTTATTCAATGACAGCGCCAAGCTGTTTGCCAACGGTTCGGCAGTCCACCCGATCAATGTGAGAATAAGGAGCCCGGTTAAAACGTGGGAGAGAGGTCTCTTGAGCAGGCCAAGATCTTTGCATAGGCGCTCGCCAGCAAGGACTTTCGCGACCCGCTGGAAAGGTGTCGGCTGCGCTGCTATCTCGTTTGGCGGAGGCGTTACGAGAGAATTTTCAAGATTTACTTCGTCTTTGGCAATCTCAACAGCAAGCATA
>CAZCKI010000018.1:0-3044 GCA_964498815.1 uncultured Burkholderiales bacterium | reverse complement strand
TTTCTCCTGCGGACGCCGTTTCATTTTGGTCTAGTAAATGCATTAACTGCGTGCAGCGCTCTGCTAAAGCCTTCAACTCCGGATTCGTTGCATAGTTTCCGAGCTCGGACGGGTTCGCGATGACTCGTGCCAATACCTCATTCGTCTTTTCGCTCCAAATATTGGTAATTCTGTTGCGAGCATGCTTTGCAGTGGAGTACAAGACGACGATTGCGCCGAATAGGCCCAGCAACCCCAACATGGAGGCGTACTCCTCGCCAATGATTTTTACAACACCGTATAAGGAGGCCAGGGAATCGACTATTGCTGCTGGCGCGGCAAAGGAGACGCCCGAAAACGCAGACGCAATCCAAACTAGCAGCACTATTCCCGCAAGAGTTACCAAGCCAATTGCAGAGATGTCGCGAACCGACTCCAGAGTTACAAGCGTGCCGGCGCGCAACAGCTTTTTCCGGAGATCCGCCGCAGTCCAGCGGTCACGAGTAAAAGGAAGCAACCAATAATTGATGAGAACCCATACGCAAAGGAATATCGTTGCGAGCGAAAGTGGTTCCATAGGTCTCCCCCATTACCTCGTGGGTAAGCGCAACGCCGGCCCGATCGATGCTCTTGAACCTGCGCGCCTCTCCCGTAAATCAGGTCTCGCACTAATTTACATTAGTGAGAGACCGGTTCCGGTTTTTACTTACGGTTTCTTCGCCGCCGTCGCATTCCCGAACATGAAACTGAATCCCGCGGCAGTTGTGCTCTTGTCTTGCGCGGTGGTCGCACCCGAGTGGCAGCCGAGGCAGCTGAAGCCGGTTTTTTGCATGAAGGTTTCCAGCACCGGATTGACCAGTGTTTCCGTGCTGGCCATGCCGAAGGCGAGCGGCACCGGCGCCGGTGGCGCGGGAGGAGTCAGCACGCTGCGCGACCACTGCGAGTCGACCATCGCGTAGTACTGCCAGGGCGATTTGGCATAGCCTTCGATGATGATCTTTTGCGCCTGTCCGTTGACCTTCTCCGCCACGCTGTCGTCGGCGAACATTTGTACCACCTGGGTGGGATTGGTGCCCACTGTATTCGGCGGCGTGGTGCTGGCGGGGTTATTGAAGCTGTATGGCCCCTTGCCCGGAACACCCGTCAGCGGCGCGTTGTCGATCTGGTAGAAGGTGGCCCACAGGCCCGCTGTCTCTTTGCCGCCGCTGGCAAAAACGTGAAAGCCGACCAGGCCGATGGTCACCGTTTCTGCCTGGCCGCTCGGTCCGGGCAAATATCCCTTGGCGGTGTGAAAGCGCCCCGAGGCGGCTTCGGTGGCGGTCAATACTTTCCAGGCAGCCTTGACTTCGATGGAACCGGTAGGCAGGAGGATGTTCGATTTCGAAGCGTAGGCGATCTGCTTGTCCGAGTTGTAGAGGCCGTTGTGATAGATGTAGCTGAACTGGGTCTGGTTCATCGCCACGTCGTAGTACACCGGCACTTTTTGCTGGTCGTACAGAATATTGTTGTCGGCCTGGCGGATCTCGTCGAGAGGAATGCCGGGCGAATTGCGGCCGAGCATGGTGCCGCTGAGGTGGGCGACGGCGTGCGAAACCTTGGAGGTGCGATTCAGCATGCGCAATTGCCCGCCGGCAAGTTGCCGCCCGACCGATTTCGGCATGCCGGCCACGCCTTGCAGCAAGCTCCAAGGCGGCGGCTTGGCGCCGTTGGGCAGGAATACCTGGTCCTCGGTCATGAAGGTTTCCCACACCGTGGCGCCCGCCGCGCCGAACTTGGCCTTGGTATTGGGCACACCACGCTTTCCCGGTACCGCCGGCCAGTTCAGGTAGAAAAACGTTTGCCACATGGCGCAGTCGGCGCCCTGGTTGGTGAATTCGGCATTGGAGAGCTTGGGCACCGGCTTCAGGTAAATGAGTTGTGGGGGTGAGCCGCCGCAACCAAAACTCGGCGGGGTGGTGTTCTTGGCGCCTGCTTCGCCACTGGCCAGTGCGAGGCTCAATGTGGATAGGGCGCCGACGAGGGCGCTTGCGGTGAGACGGCTGGCGGTATCCATGAACGGGTTCCCCTGTGATTTATCATTGCCGTGCTGCAACCTGGCTGGGCGTCCGCGTCGAGTGACGACGACGCGCTTGTCTCGCCGTCACGTGTGCGAACGATTTCGCCAGGCTGCGACAACAATTTAGTCCAATTGATGGACTAAGTAACCTACCTGCCCGGGTGGGAAATACGAGCGAACGAGTTGAAGGGTGCCAAGCGGCCAGCGTCCACAAAGCTTTGTCGCCCGGGACCCCGGGGGTTTGGCGGCGATATACTTGCATTTTTCGCATCCGGGAGCCTCGCTTCATGTATCAACCTGCGCACTTCAAAGAAGAACGCGTCGCCGTTTTGCACCAACTGATCCACGAGAATCCCCTCGGCGCACTGGTATCGATGACGGCGGAAGGCCTGTCCGCCAATCATATCCCGTTCGAGATTGTCGATTCGCCCGCCCCCTACGGCACGCTGCGGGCGCACGTGGCGCGCGCCAACCCGCTGTGGAAGGAAGCTGCCGGCAAGGAGGTAATGGTCATTTTCCAGGGCGCAGATGCGTATATCTCGCCGTCCTGGTATCCCAGCAAGAAGGAACACGGCAAGGTGGTGCCGACCTGGAACTACGCGGTGGTGCACGCGCATGGGCCGCTCAAGGTGTTCGACGATGCCGAGTGGCTGCGCGCGTTTGTCACCAAGCTGACCGAGCGGCACGAATCCGCCCTGCCCGCGCCGTGGAAAGTAAGCGATGCGCCTGCCGATTACATCGATACGATGTTGAAGGCGATCGTGGGGATCGAAGTTCCCATCGGCAAACTGGTGGGCAAGTGGAAGGTAAGCCAGAATCGGCCGGCGGCGGATCGTGCCGGGACGATTGCCGGACTCGGCAAGGTGGATGCGGAAAATGCGCGGGCAATGGCGAGCTTGGTATCGCAGGCAAAAAGTGACTAGCCTGAAGCAAGGTAAAAACGAAGGCCTGACGTGAACCCGGCGCCTTTCGGCGCCGGGGTGCTGCCAAGACAAAGGTCAGCATAAGC
>CAZCKI010000017.1:0-15238 GCA_964498815.1 uncultured Burkholderiales bacterium | reverse complement strand
TGGGGTTGGGTGCCCCGGATCAAGCGGCGGCATGTGGCGGCGTTTATCCGGGAACTACCTACGTGGGAAGTGGTGGCGCCGCCTGCGGAAAATATGCCTGTTCTGCAACGATTGCGCAACACAACAACGGCTACCTTCCGACTGACTGGTATTACACCGGGTCCGTAGTAAATCAAACGCAAGACTATGTTAGTTGCATATTGACGACCAACAACGGCTCGTCTTATCCGGCGACTTTCTATCGCTCGCTGGCATGTCCAACGGGCTATGCATTGGTGGGCAATTCATGTGTAAACAGTGGCAGCTCTCCTGTGCCCGATTCAAACGCCGGGCCGAATTGTCCGACAGGCGGCACAAACCCGATTCATCTCGGCACTGGAAACAAATATCAAAAAGAATTCGATTATCAAGGGCAGTCGAGTTCACTGCTGGCATTCTTTCGATCGTATAACAGCACGATTCGCGCCTTTGGCACGAATTCGCTGATAACCACCGAGCTGGTCTCTTCGGTTGGGCCATATTGGCGGCATAACTACGAACGGGAAATAGTTGTAAACACGTATCTGACCAATTCGACAGCCTTCGTCAGCCGACCGGATGGCAAGACCCTTTACTTCACGTTGTCCGGCACAAATACCTGGTCTAGCAATTCTGATGTGACCGACACGCTGACTCGCCAAGTCGACGGATCGGGCGCGACCATTGGCTGGCAATTGAAAGTCGCCTCTGACGATACAACCGAAGTCTTCGATGGCTCTGGCGTGCTGACGTCTATTGTCGGCAGGACCGGAGAGGCGGTAACGCTTTCCTATTCGGACGGATCGACTTCAAATCTAATAGCGCCTGGGCCAGGTTTTCTTATTGCGGTAGTTGATTCCTTCGGCCGGCAACTGAGTTTCGTATATGACGTACAAGGCAAGCTGGTAAAAGTTACTGACCCGGCGGGTGGCATATTCCAGTATGCATATGGCGCCAACGGCATGTTGAGTGTCGTGGTTGCGCCCGACGCAACCCAACGAACATATTTGTATGGTGAAACTGGGCTTGCTGGCGGACCTCATGCCGAAAGCATGTTGACGGGCCTTATCGACGAAAACAATATCCGCTTTGCGACTTGGGCTTACGATGCATCCGGTCGCGCAATATCGAGTGAGCACGCTGGCGGCGTCGATCACCATGCGGTCGCCTATGGCGGGAATGCCGGTACCGGACCCATCGCAACCGTTACCGACCCAAATGGCGTGTCGCGCGACTTTGGATTTCAGACGTCGCTGGGAGTGATGAGAAACACCTCCGCGTCCCAACCTTGCGGAAGTTGTGGGGGGACGACCGGCCAGACAACGTCACGCGATGCCAATGGCAACGTCATTATCAAGATCGATTTCAACGGAAATCGAACAAACTATACGTATGACACTGCGCGAAACCTGGAAACCTCGCGCACGGAGGGGCTGACCTCGGCGGGCGCGACAACCTCTGTTACCAGGACTATCAGCACCACTTGGCATCCCGTATTCCGCTTGCCGGCAACATTAACGGAGCCGGTTGCCGGCGGAAGCAAGGTCACGACGAATAACTATGATGCCAATGGCAATTTGACATCTGCCGTCATAGCCACGCCGCAAGGTTCTCGAAGCTGGTCATGGACCTATGATGGCTACGGACGAGTCCTGACGGCAACCGATCCGCGGGGCAATACCACCACGAATACTTACTATTCAAATGACTCGTCCCAAGGCAGCAACCGTGGAATGTTAGCTACGGTCACGAATGCGGCGGGGCACGTTACCATCCTCAACAGTTACAGCGCCCATGGGCAATTGTTGGCAATGACGGATGCAAATGGACTGGTAACTTCCACTGCTTATGATTCCCGCTTGCGGCCAATCTCACAAAATGTCGCCGGTGAAGTGACGACATACGAATACGATAGCGCGGGTCAATTCAGCAAAACTACACAGTCCGATGGTTCATTCGTTAGCTATACCTACGACGGCGCGCATCGCCTCGTGCAAATGCAGGATGACAAAGGAAATCGTGTGGTCTATACGCTGGACAATATGGGCAATCGCATCAAGGAAGACTCGATTGATCCCACTAACGCGCTGGCGCGGACGCACTCACGCATTTACGATAATTTGAATAGGTTGCAACAGAACATCGGTGGCGCCACACCTGCTACTCAGATCACACAGTTTGCGTACGACAGCAATGGCAATTTGGCTACTATTACCGACCCGCTGAGTCATGTCACGAGCAACGGCTTTGATGCCTTGAATCGTCTGGTGCGAGTTACCGATGCAAATCTAGGCGTGACTCAATATACCCGTGACGCCCAGGACAATATCACTCAGGTAATTGACCCGAACAATCGCACTACCAGTTATGTGTACAACGGGTTTAATGAAGTCGTTAGCCAAACTTCGCCCGACACCGCGACTAGTACATTTGCCTACGACCTTGCCGGCAACAATGTGAGCAGAACAGATGCTCGCGGCATTACCGTCACGTACACGTACGACACATTAAACCGAGTCGTTAGCACCAGCTATCCGGATGAAACGGTGAGCCATGCTTATGACGCTTGTTCAAATGGGAAAGGACAGCTCTGCGGTGTGACGGACCGAACTGGCACAACTGCCTATGCTTTTGATGTCAAAGGGCGACTTGTTACGAAGAGTCAAACCATCGATGGCGTACAGCATTCGCTCACCTATGGCTACAATTCGGCCGGCCAGTTATATAGCGTAACTTATCCTTCGGGTGCGCAAGTGGTTTACACCTACGCAAACGGCAAAGTATCGGGCGTTAGCGTGAATGGACAGGTGGTACTTCAGAACGTCGACTATGAACCGTTCGGTGGCGTTGGCGAATGGGTCTGGGGTAACGATAACCCTTCCGCGCCTAACCGTCATACGCGCTATTTCGACCTCGATGGACGAATTGGCAAAATCGATAGCGCCGCAAATCTCGACCCAATTGTTTATACCTACGATGCCGCAACGCGCGTTACGGGCCTGGGTAAACTGACTAACGGTCAGCTGGATTCCACGAAGAACTTCACTTTTGGTTACGACAGCAATGACCAGCTTTCTGCGGCCACTCCCGATGCCGCCAATCCGGCGCCCAATATTGCTATTACGTACGACGGCATCGGAAATCGACTTACACAAACGGTGACACCGAATTCTCAGCCGCTATTTACGACTAACCAGACGTTGACTTTTTCGTATTCGGCGAGCGGCCGACCGCTTTCAGTCACCAATAACGGCACGGTGACCAATATCGGTTTCAACGCTCTAGGACAGCGAATCAAAAAGGCGACCGGTACCAATTCTGTTCACTTCATGTACAGCGAGGACGGCAAACTTTTGGGTGAATACGATGGTCCAGGTAATCTTTTGTCGGAACACATTTGGCTGAGTGGTGTACCAGTTGCAGCAATGCGCTCAAATGGTTCGGGTGGGGTAAATGTTTTCTACGTGCATGCTGATCGGCTGGGAACGCCAAGGGCTATAACCAATCCTTCGACTAACCAAGCCACTTGGACGTGGGATCCGATTGATTCATTTGGCAACAATTTGCCAAATGAAAGCCCAAATGGTCAGTCGCCATTTACCTACAACCTGCGGTTTCCAGGCCAGTATTTTGACCAGGAGACACTAACGAATTACAACTATTTCCGGGACTATGACCCGGCAACGGGCAGGTATATTCAAAGCGATCCGGCCGGATTGAATGGTGGACTCAATTCATATGCCTACGTCAAAGGCAATCCCTTGAGCGCCACAGACTTCTTTGGGTTGTGGGACGATGACACGCACAATCGGCTGCTTGAGGAGGCGCTCGCGGGTTGCAATGTTAGCCCAGCCCTCATAGCTGCGATTCAAAGTGAAAGTCGGCGCTGGGATCGCGAGACCGGGATCGGTCTCACGTTTGCGAATGCGCATTCCATGGCGCAACCGTGGCAAAACAATGAAGAAGCCGTTGCAGGGCGGGATAGCTTCATCAGAGATCAAATTTATCTTGCTTGGCTGAAATATCGGAATTCAAACCGAGACTTCTATCTTAATTTTGCGCGAGCCGCACATGGCTTGATGGACTCGACGAGCCCCGTCCACGTGAATCCGGACGGAACATTGATTACTTGGCCAACCATAATGAATGCGTGGCGCCACGGTGACATTCTTGGGGGAAAACTTAGTGGCGAAACCTGGGCAGCTATGACCCCGGAGCTCCGGAAAAGAAACATTCAGATGATTCGGAAGGCTTGGGAGCAAATGACAGGGCAGAGTTGCACTTGCAGCTAAAGGGATTACGCACCAAGGTGCTCATATTTGCTTTCATCTTTGAGATTCCATGGTTATTGCTTCTTATTTTGCTGGATAGCCGTGGCACTGGTTCTTCCATTTTTGAGCTTGCGGAGATGTATCACTGTGTATCACTAATGATCGCGGCGATTGGATGGCTATTCCTGTTTGGACATGGTGCCCCAGCACCAGGAGAAATTTGGATTTGGCATTCAATATTTTGGCTGCTCATATTCTTCATCCAAGTGCTAGTCACTTGGCCAATATTTATGTGGCTTGCATCAAGACATGTAGAAAACACCTACAAACGAATTGACTGAATTTTGAAATTACGCACACATGCGGAAACTGCGCCGAGATTCGATTGCGTGACGTTAGTCATGATTGGCCAATGGTCAATCTCGAATGGCATTGCAACTGATCACAGAACAACTCGATTTGGCGTTTCATGTCACCCCCCAATATGGCAAACCCCTTGAATATGAAGAACATGCGTAAACTTTTCCGCAGTGCAATTCGCGCAGTTTTGTTGCCGGTGTTAATTTTGACGGCTACTTTGGCTATAGCCGATACGGTTCAGTACAACTATGATGCCAATGGGCGGTTAGTGACGGTCTCCGCGCTTACGTGGTCGATCCAATACTCTTACGATGCGGCAGGCAACGTCAGCCAAATCGTGCGTACGACCACGAATGGACTGCTGATCTCCACTTTCTCGCCAACGAGTGGACACGAAGGCGATACCGTTACGATACAAGGTGGCGGCTTTAGTACTACACCCGCAAACAATTTGGTGAAATTCAATGGCGCCGTCGCAACGGTAACGTCAGCTACTGCAACGTCACTAGTGACGCAGGTGCCGCAAGGCGCCACAACCGGCCCGATTTCGGTGGCAGTCAGCGCGAACACGGTTTCTTCGCAGACCTCGTTTACCGTGGTTCCTTTTCCACCAGACCTGACCATTATGAGTTTCAGCGCAGGCACCGTCGCGGGCAATGCGGATGGCTCCTATTCAATTCCGGTCACATTCACGGTAAAGAACAATGGGCAGGGCAATGCCAAGGCCTCTTGGGGCGATTATTGTTATATCTCGGCGGACGCTACTCTTGATTCTTCCGATCCCGCCGTTGGCAGCGCTGGTCGCTCGGCGGACCTCGCGCCAATGGCAAGTTACACCGTTAACACGACTTGTACGACCACTACATCCATTTCTTCCGGAAATTACACCTTATTTGTAAAAACGGACGGCGCCGCCAGCATGGGAAACTACGCCGCAACTGGCGCCATCGCGGAATCCGATGAGACCAACAATGTGGCTTCGGCTAGCGTAGTGCTTCCGGCGCGCGACTTGCCTGACTTGTCTGCAGGAGCGGTTTCCATTGGTGCTGTTTCGGTTAATCAAGATGGATCCTATGCAATTCCCGCATCTTTTGCGGTGACGAATATCGGGCAAGGCGTTGCCAGCGCAAGCTGGACTGACTACTGTTATCTTTCCACCAATGGTGCTCTCGATTCGGCGTCTGCCGTGATCGGCAGCACCGTCAGGAGCGTCAATCTTTCCGCCGGTGCGCAATACACCGCAACATTGAGTTGTTTGGTGCCAGCCACGGTAAATGCAGGCACCTATACCCTGTTTGTAAAGGCCGATGGTGGAGCGGCTAGCGGACAATATTCCGCGGCGGGAGTAGTGAACGAATTCAATGAGGCAAACAATACGTCATCCGGTTCGCTGGTGCTACCGCAGCGCCCGGACCTTGTCATAAGTGCGCTGTCATTGGGCAGTCCAACGACGCTTCAATCAGGAGCTTATTCATTTACGGCGTCGTTCACCATTGCCAACAACGGCGGCAGCGCAGCGAAGGCGAGCTGGTCGGACTATTGCTACCTGTCTAACGACGCAACACTGGATGCGTCGGACTTGGCGTTGGGCAGTGCAGTGCGCTCAACCAACCTGGCTGCCGGCGCTTCATATATGGCGACACTTACGTGTACTACGCCAACCACGACCGCCGCCGGCAGTTACACGGTTATTGTCAAAGCAGACGCGACGGCATCGAGTGGCAGCTACTCAGCGGTCGAAGCGTTGGTCGAGACAGACAAGAGCAATAACGTCGCATCCGCATCTGTAGTGCTTCCGCAGCGCCCTGACCTGGTGCTGAGCAATCTTTCCGTGGGTCTTGCGACGCGCAATGCCAACGGATCTTACTCGTTGTCAGCTTCGTTTCAAGTTGCAAACGTTGGCGGATCTGCTGCAAAAGCAACCTGGACAGACTATTGCTATGTGTCTGCAGACGGCACCTTGGACACCAGCGACGCTGTAGCGGGTACTTCAGTACGTGCTATTGACTTGGCCGCTGGCGCCAATTACACGGTTAACCTTTCCTGCACGTCACCGGCTTCCACTTCAGCAGGCACCTATACCGTTTTCGTGAAGGTGGACGGCGGAGCCATCGGCTCGCAATACGCAGCCACGAACGCAATAGCCGAAACTGACGAGACGAATAATGTTGGTTCAGCGGCGATCCTTTTTGCGGACAAGCCGGATTTGGTGGTTAGCGGACTTGCGCTAGGTACCGCATCCAGAAATTCCAGTGGCGTTTACACATTTACGGCAAGTTTCACGGTGACCAACCTTGGTGGCGTAAGCGCCTCGCCGACATGGCCGGACTCTTGTTACCTTTCGGCCGATGCAACCTTGGATACCAGCGACATAGCATTGGGTTTTGGAACCCATTCGACAAGCTTGGCTCCGGGCGCATCGTATGTTGCCAATCTGACCTGCAGCACGCCTGCCAACTACACGCCGGGCACATACACCGTAATTGTCAAGACCGATGGCGCTTCGGCCGGCGGCCTCTACACCACGACTAGTTCCGTGACGGAGTGGAACGAGACCAACAACACGGCCTCTGCGTCGGTGTATCTGCCGCAGCTGCCGGATTTGACGGTAAGCAACCTTGTGTTGGGTACGGCGAGCCGCAATTCGAGCGGCGCTTACACCTTCACCGCGAACTTCACGGTGACCAACTCGGGCGAGTCGACGGCCTTCCCCAACTGGGTGGATTACTGCTATGTGTCGTCGGATGCCACACTCAACACCTCTGATTGGGCGGTGGCCTCTGCCACACGGACTACACAGCTCAACGCCGGTGCATCCTACAACGTCGCCTTGACCTGCACTACGCCTGCCAGCTTCACGCCGGGTACCTATACCGCATTTGTGAAGGCGGACGGGTTCAGTTCGGGTGGCTTCTACAGTAGCAGCAGCACGCTCACAGAGGGTAATGAGACCAACAACACGGCCTCGGCGTCGATCTATCTGCCGCAGTTGCCGGATTTGACAGTGAGTAACCTGGTGCTGGGTACGGTGAGCCGTAATGCAAGCAATCAATACACTTATACGGCAAGTTTTACCGTGAACAATATTGGCGAATCGACAGCCTTCCCCAACTGGACGGACTATTGCTACCTGTCGTCCAACGGCGTGCTCGACACCGCGTCCGCGACTCTAGGTTCGGCTACTCGTACGACGTTGGTAAATGCGGGTGGCACGTACAATGTGGTACTCACCTGTACGACAGCGGCCAACGTTACGCCGGGCAATTACACCGCATTTGTGAAGGCGGACGGATTTACCTCGGGTGGGTTCTTCAACAACACCAGCACCCTGACCGAAAGCAATGAGACCAACAACACGGCCTCTGCGTCGGTGTATCTGCCGCAGCTGCCGGATTTGACGGTAAGCAACCTTGTGTTGGGTACGGCGAGCCGCAATTCGAGCGGCGCTTACACCTTCACCGCGAACTTCACGGTGACCAACTCGGGCGAGTCGACGGCCTTCCCCAACTGGGTGGATTACTGCTATGTGTCGTCGGATGCCACACTCAACACCTCTGATTGGGCGGTGGCCTCTGCCACACGGACTACACAGCTCAACGCCGGTGCATCCTACAACGTCGCCTTGACCTGCACTACGCCTGCCAGCTTCACGCCGGGTACCTATACCGCATTTGTGAAGGCGGACGGGTTCAGTTCGGGTGGCTTCTACAGTAGCAGCAGCACGCTCACAGAGGGTAATGAGACCAACAACACGGCCTCGGCGTCGATCTATCTGCCGCAGTTGCCGGATTTGACAGTGAGCGGACTTGCGCTAGGGACTCCGACCAAAAATGGATCCAATGCCTATACATTTACCGCCAGTTTTACGGTAACCAATTCAGGTGAATCGACGGCATTTCCCACTTGGACAGACAATTGCTATGTTTCTGCTGACGCTTCATTGAGTACTGCCGATTGGGCGGTCGGATCGGCTACGCATACGATCAGCTTAGCTTCAGGTGCTTCCTATATGGTTACATTGACTTGCACCACGCCCACGAGCTTTACGGCAGGCACTTATACGGTCTTCGTAAAAGCCGACGGGTCGAGCTCCGGTGGCTTTTATGCTGCAACCAGCACTGTTCCGGAGACGGATGAAACCAACAATGTTGCGTCATTGACAATAGTGCTTCCGTAGGTATTGTCAGGAAATAGCTTGTAAAAATGCATAGTGCCCTCTCGCGAGGGAGCTTGCCGGGAGGCGGCTTGCTCCTACAGGCATGTCGGAGTAAGTCCCAACTAGCATTTGAGGCGATTACGGCTTTTTAGCCGCTCGTCAGGCGCCTTGCACGATGCGCATCTCCGCGCGCGCCAGCGCTTCCTGCGAACCGCCCAGGATCAGCACGTCGCCGGCCTGGATGCGCATATCGGCGGGGAGCGAGGTCAGCCGCTCCGATTGGCGTTTCAGTGCCGTAAGCGTGACGCCGAGTTCGACCAGTTCGAGCGCTGCAATAGTCTTGCCGACCGCCGCGCCGCCCGCTTCGACCAGCAGCGATTGCAGGCGCGGCTGCGCCGAATCGGCGTCTTCCACGTCGGTGACGCCCGGGAAAAAACCGCGCATCATCTGGTAACGCTCGCCACGCACGCTGCGCAGCCGTGCCAGCACGCGGTTGAGCGGCACGCCAAGCGCCAGCATGGTTTGGGTCGCCAGCATCAGCGATCCTTCCACCACTTCGGCGACGATCTCGGCGGCACCCGCGGCGCGCAACTGCTCGACGTCGGTATCATCGAAGGTGCGGATGATGACCGGCGTATCCGGCGTGAGCTCGCGCACGTGGGAGAGGATCGTCATCGCCGCGTGGGTATCGGCGAAGCTCACCACCACGGCGGACGCGCGGGCCAAGCCGGCAGCGGTCAGCACCTCGCGGCGGGTCGCGTCGCCGAAGCTGACCGAATCGCCCGCCGCAGACGCCTGCTTCACGCGCAAGGGATCGGCATCGAGGGCGGCAACCGCGATTTTTTCGTGTTCGAGAAAACGGGTCAGGCTCTGCCCCGAGCGGCCGTAGCCGCAGACGATCACATGGCCGCGCCGCGCCATCGTTTTCATCGCCAGCTGATGCAGCTGCACCGCGCGGTTTTCCCATTCGCTGGCTACCAGGTAAAGGACGATGCGTTCGCTCTTGGCGAGTAGCAGCGGTGCGAGCAGCATCGATACCACCATGGCGGCCAGCACCACCTGCAGGGTCGATGCCGGCAGCGCATTCTCGCGGCTCGACAGCGACAACAATACAAAACCGAATTCGCCGGCCGGCGCCAGCGCCATCGCACAGCGCAGCGCCACCGCGCGCTCGTTGCCGAAGGCGATGCCGAGACCGACGATCAGCACAAACTTGAGCGACAGCAGCGCCACCAGCACCGCCAGCACCATCCAGAAATTGTCCGCCACCGCGGAAAGGTCGAGCAGCATGCCGATCGTGACGAAGAACAGGCCCAGCAACACATCGCGAAACGGCTTGATGTAGTCCTCGACCTGGTAGCGGTACTCGGTTTCCGAAATCAGCATGCCGGCGAGGAAGGCGCCCAGCGCCAGCGACAGCCCCGCCATTTGCGTGGCCCACGCCAGCGCCAGCGTCACCAGCAGCACCGCCATGACGAATAGCTCCGAAGATTTCTGCGCGGCAATCAAATGAAACAGCGGCCGCATGATGCGCTGCCCGAGCGCCAGGATCAGCGTCAGCACTGCGGCCGCTTTCAGCAAGGCGCCGCCGATCTCGACGGCGATTTCGCCGCTGGACAGCGCCAGCGCCGGTACCAGCACCAGCAGCGGGATCACCGCCAGATCCTGGAACAGCAGCACCCCCATGATCTCGCGGCCGTGCGCGGAATGCAGTTGCATCTGCTCGGCCAGCACCTTGGAAACGATGGCGGTGGAAGACATGGCCAGCACGCCGCCGACGATGATGCCGGTACGCCAGCCCAGCTTGGCAGCCAGCGCCACCACCAATACCAGCGCCATGGCGGTCAACACCTGCGCGCCGCCGAAACCGAACACGGTGCGCTGCATCGAGGTGAGGCGCGCCAGCGAGAATTCGAGCCCAATCGAAAACATCAGAAACACCACACCGAATTCGGCGAGATGGCGGGTTTCCTCGGAATCGGGGATCAGCCCCAGCGCGTTCGGGCCGATTACCACTCCCACCACCAGATAGCCGAGGATGGGCGGCAGATTCAAGCGCCGGAATACCACCACCGTCACCACCGCGGCGGCGAGCAACAATACGACCAGGGGCAGGGTGGCGTGGGTCATGGCGATAGTACAATGACGGTATGGGAAGCATATTACAGTCTCGACCCCTCGCCGACACTGCCCGGACACTGGCACTGGCCCGCGAAACGCTGAAGATCGAAGCCGACGCCGTGCAGGGGCTCGCCGACAAGCTGGCGGGTGAGCAAAGTGCGAGCTTCATCGAAGCGCACCGCATGATCTTCGCCGCCTCTGAGCGCAAGGGCCGCGTGGTCGTTACCGGTATGGGCAAGAGTGGCCACATCGGCGGCAAGATCGCCTCGACCCTGGCCTCCACCGGCACGCCGGCCTTCTTTATGCACCCAGGGGAAGCGAGCCACGGCGACCTCGGCATGATCACCTCCGACGACATCGTCATCGCCATTTCGCATTCCGGCGAATCCGACGAGATCGTCAAGCTGCTCGCACCCCTGAAAAGGCGCGGTACCCGCATCATCGCCATCACCGGCAACCCCGCCTCCTCACTCGCCACGGCTGCCGATGTGCACCTCGACGCCGGCGTCGCCAAGGAAGCCTGCCCGCTGAACCTGGCGCCGACCGCCAGCACCACCGCCGCGCTCGCGATGGGCGATGCGCTGGCGGTGACGCTGCTCGATGCGCGCGGCTTCGGCGAGGAAGATTTCGCCATGCATCATCCGGGCGGCTCGCTCGGCCGGCGCTTGCTGGTGCACGTTTCGGAGGTGATGGTATCGGGCGATCGCCTGCCCAAGGTATCCGCCGATGCGCTGCTGCCGGCGGCGATCCTGGAAATGTCGCGCAAGAAACTCGGCCTGACAGCCGTCGTCGACGACGCCGGCAAACTGCTCGGTGTGTTCAGCGACGGCGACCTGCGCCGCACGCTGGAAAAGCACGACAGCATCGGCGCCATTCGCGTGGCCGATGTGATGTCGCGTACGCCGAAAACCATCACCGCCGACAAGCTCGCCGCCGAGGCGGCAGAACAGATCCAGCGTTTCAACATCGCCTCCAGCGGCCTGCTGGTGGTCGATGCCGAGTACCGCCTGATCGGCGCGGTGCAGGTACTCGACCTGATGCGCATGGGGGTGCTGTGATGGAATGGATTCCGCCCAAGCCGATCGACAACAAGACGCTGGCGCGCGCGGCACGGGTGAAGCTTGCCATCCTCGATATCGACGGCGTCATGACTGACGGTTCGCTCTACTATGGCGCCGACGGCGAAGTGATGAAGGTGTTTCACGTGCTGGACGGCCACGGCATCAAGATGCTGACCGAAAGCAATGTCGAGCTCGCCATCATTTCCGGGCGCTCTTCACCCGCGGTCACCATACGGGCAAAGGACCTCGGCATCACCCATTGCTACCTCGGCGCCGAGGACAAGGGAGCGGTGTATCGCGTGCTGCGCGAAAGCTTGAGTCTCAAGGAAGAACAGGTCGCCGCGATCGGCGACGACGTAGTCGACCTGCCGATCCTCAGGCACTGCGGTTTCTCGGCGAGCGTGCCGTCGGCGCCGGCCTATGTGCAATCGCAGGTGCACTACGTTACCGCCGCCGCCGCCGGACATGGCGCGGTGCGCGAATTTTGCGAAATCATCATGCACGCCCAGGGGCACCTCGAGCCTTTGTTCGATCGCTATTCCGTCTGACGGGTACGCGATGCTCTGGATCAAAGCGTTTCACATCATTTTCATGACCGCCTGGTTTGCGGGACTCTTCTATTTGCCGCGCCTGTTCGTCTATCACGCCATGGCCGAAGACCCGATATCGATCGAGCGCTTCAAGCTCATGGAGCGCAAGCTTTATTACGGCATCATGACCCCGGCGATGGTGCTGACGGTGGCGCTCGGTGTCTGGCTGTGGCTGGGCTGGTGGAGTGGCGAAGGCTTTCACGCCGGCTGGCTACACGCCAAGATGGCGCTGGTCGCGGTGGTGATCGGCCAGCATTTCTACCTCGGCAAGCTGATGAACGACTTCAAGCACGACCGCAACACCCATTCGCACGTCTTCTATCGCTGGCTCAATGAGATCCCGCTGCTGCCCGCCCTGATCGGCATCGTGTTGCTGGTCGTCCTGAAACCGTTTTAGAGTCCCCAACGTGGAAAAATTCTTCGCACCTTGTCCGCGCGGACTGGCTGCGGCGCTTTGCGCCGAATTGACAGCGGCCGGCGCCACCAAGGTGACCGCCACCGAATCGGGTGTGGCCTTCGAAGGCGAGCTCACCGATGCCTATCGCGCCAACCTGCAATCGCGCATCGCCAGCCGCATCCTTTGGCAGGTCGCGCACTTTGCCTACGGCGACGAGCACGACATCTATGAAGCGGCGCTGCTGCTGCCGTGGCCCAGCTGGTTTGGTGTAACCAGCACCATTAAGGTGGAGATCAATGCGCAACGATCGCCGGTGAAGAGCCTTGATTTCACGACCCTTCGCATCAAGGACGGCATCTGCGACAAATTTCGCGAGCAGGTCGGCGAGCGGCCGTCGGTTGCGGTGCGCGAACCCGATGTGCGTGTGCACGCCTTTCTCGACGCCACCCACGCTACCTTGTACCTCGACTTGTCCGGCGAACCGCTGTTCAAGCGCGGCTCGCGCGAACATACCGGCGCTGCGCCGCTGAAAAAGAATCTGGCGGCCGGCATCATTGCCTTGTCGGGCTGGCAGCCGGGGGAAACCTTTCTCGACCCGATGTGCGGCAGCGGCACCTTTCTGATCGAGGCCGCGCAGATTGCGCTGCGTATCGCGCCCGGCCTGGGGCGCGAATTCGCTTTCACGCGTCTGAAAAATTTCGACCGCAAGGCCTGGGAAGCGATGCGTGCCGACGCGGAAGCGGCGCGACTGCCGGCAGAGTCGCTGCCGATCTACGGCTCCGACCTGTTCGGCTACGCGCTCAAGGACGCGAAGGAGAATCTCGCCGCCAACGGCCTCGCCGATTGCGTGTGGCTGAAGCAGGCCAATGTTTTGGAAATTGCCGCGCCGACGCCCACCGGCGTGCTGGTCACCAATCCGCCGTACGGGGCAAGGCTCGGCGACGACGAGGAGCTGGCCGCCTTCTACCCCAAGTTCGGCGATGTGCTGAAACAGAAATTTGCCGGTTGGCGGGCGTACGTTTTTTCCGGCGACGCGGCGTTGGTGAAGTTGATCCGCCTTTCCGCAAGTAAGCGCACACCTCTCTTTAACGGCAAGATCGAGTGCCGCTTGTACGAATACAAGATGGTGGCGGGCGGCAACCGCCGCGTTTGAATCCGGCGGCAGGGGATACCGCGTATAGGGGATTCCCCACTGGTGTCAGACCAGTATAATACCGGTAGAATACCACTTTCGCAGGTCCGCAATCGGAGGCAGGCGGGTACAAACTCCGCAGAGAGTTTGCCGCCGCAAGTCGCGTGTCACGTCTAGGGGACGTGTAGCAATCGCAATTCAATCGATGCCGAGCCGGTCCCCAGTAGTGGGTACGTGATGGAGTAAACCATGGATGTCCCAGTCACCGCAGACAAGCTCGCGGAGCAACCGCTTTCGCAGGTCTTGTCCTGCCTTGAATCTTCATTCCTGCACCAGAGGCCGTCGCGCGACGTGCGCTTCTTTCTCGATATGCGCGAGCATCTCCTGCGCCGGGTCGTCGCCGACGGTGAAAAGGAGGATCTGGTGCGCGCCTTGCTGGTGATTGCCCGTTCCTGTTTTGCCGCGGCCGCACCGCGCGAGGGTCTGGTGGCGATGGAGCGCGCCGAACAAGTTTCCCTCGACCTGCCGGACTCGGACCTGAAGCGCCAGCTCTATACGATCAAGGGTGCGCTTTGCATCGACCTCGGGGACTTCGCCAATTCGTTCGAGGCGCAGGCGCGCGCGCTGGAGCTTTCGCGAAAACTGCAAAATCGCGAATCCGAAGCGCGCACCATCGTCAATCTGGCGGCGCTGTTCGTCGACTTCGGCGCACATTGGGACACCCTCAAGCTGGGCGAGCGCGTGCTGGCGATGGATCGCGAGCAACCGGTCGAGCGCGTCACGCTGGCCGCCGCCCTCAACAACATGGCCGAAGCCTGCCTCGCCACCCACCAGGCCGAACGCGGCATCGAGCTCGGCAACCAGGCGCTGCTGGCCTGTCCCTCCGAGGAAGCGCCGCAACGCGCGCAGCTTTGCACCGCGCACGTGCTGTTGTCGCGCCTGCATTTGCTGCGCGGGCGCGTCAGTGCGGCCGAACGCGAACTGATGGTGGCGAGGCAGCTCGACGCCGGCATCGGTTTTTCGCGAGCCAAACTGCGCTTGCAAATCGCCGCCGCCCTGATCGATCACGAGCAGGGCCGGCTGCGCCACGCGGTGCAATCGCTGAAGGAATCGCTGGTGCTGGCCGGCGTCG